>DATHNR010000345.1:0-8592 GCA_035485835.1 Puia sp. | reverse complement strand
TTTGTTTAATCCGTACCCTATTCATTCCCGGCTACCTGGTTTTTATTCTGAGTCTTCCTTCAGCCGCGCAGGATTCTGTCGCGCACAAAAGACCAAGAATCGGGCTGACTCTTAGTGGCGGTGGCGCAAAGGGTCTGGCGCATATTGGCATACTCAAAGCCATAGATTCAGCGGGCCTTTCCATTGATTACCTGACAGGCACCAGTATGGGCAGTATTATCGGATCGTTGTATGCATCCGGATATTCGGCCGATTCAATTTTATATATAGCCCGGCATATCCACTGGGATGATTTACTTTCTAATCAGAGTTCTCTCAGGGACATTATCATGGAAGAAAAAGATGAATATAATAAATACGACCTGGAACTTCCCTGGGTCAATAATTTTTTCAGGGTTTCTACCGGTGTACTGGAGGGGCAGGAATTATGGTTGAAATTTTCAGAACTTCTGTTTCCTGTTTATAAAATAAAAAACTTCGATTCACTGGACATTCCCTTCAAATGTGTTGCGACGGATATTTCAACCGGGCAGGCTGTGGTCCTTGACAGCGGAGAGCTTGTAAGTGCTGTTCGTGCGAGCATGGCCATTCCATCTGTTTTTACTGCAGTGGAATATCAGGGAAAGTTATTAGTGGATGGAGGCATTGTTCGCAATTTTCCGGTTAAAGATGTTCGTGAAATGGGTGCCCAGTTTGTGATTGGAAGTAATGTGACGAGCAGTTTGCTTCCGGCTAATAAGGTAAATAATGTTTTGCAGGTACTTTTACAGGTAGCTTTTTTCAGGGAAGCAGAAGATACCAAACTGGAAGTACCGCTTTGTAATATTTATGTACAGACTCCGCTTGAAAAATACAGTATGGCTACTTTTTCGCAGGCGGATGAAATTATTGAAGCCGGACTGGAAGAAGGAAGAAAATTATATCCGCAATTAAAAAAGCTGGCTGATTCTCTGAATGCTTTATATGGCCAGGAAATGAATGAAAAAGAACTTCCCGCCTTACAAGCAGTAAAAATTTCTTCTTATGAAGTAAGAGGATTGAAATTTACCACACAGGATTTTTTTGTTCATACCATGGGACTCGCCACCAATCATGTGTATACCCCCGAAATGCTTGCACATATGGTTCGCAGAGCAAGCGGCACACGATACTATAGCCGGATCACCTACCTGTTGGATCCACAGCCAGATCAATCTGCAAAAATAATATTTGACGTTTCTGAAAGCCCGCTGACATTTGGAAAAATTTCGTTGCATTATAACCAGTTTACAGGTATCAGCGCAATCTTTAATCTCACGTCGCGGGATTTCTTTACACCAAATTCAAGGAGCCTGGTTACTATTAATATTGGAGAAAATTTCCGGATCAGGGGCGAACATCTTCAGTATCTGGGAAGGGGAAGAAAATTTGCATTGAAATTATCTACCCAATTTGATCAGCTGAATATCACGACTTATGCAAATACAAAAGAAGCCGGGATCTACAATCAGAATTATTTTGTTATGGATGGGAAATTCGGGTATTCTACCAGTCGTGATTTAACCATTGGCGTAGGAACCCGGTTTGAATGGACAAGGTTTAATCCTTCCATAACATCGTCTGTTGAATTCAACGGAACGGATAATTTTCCAACGAGCTATATTTATTTCAGACAAAATTCTTTAGACAGGCCGGTATACCCTAAAAGAGGAATCAAATCTGAACTTGAAGGAGACTGGGTGTATACTCAGGATCCCAACATCAAATTACATACGAGTACCCAGGATGCAGATACAATAACTGCCTATAATCCTTATCCAAGAATTACTTTCCATTTTGAAAGCTACTCCCCTCTCTCAGAAAAAAGTACATTGCTGCTTTTGCTGCAGTCCGGAATGAATTTTCAGAAAGGAAATATTATGAATGAATTTTCCATTGGCGGACTGACCTACAGCTTTCATAACCAGATTACATTCGCAGGGCTAAGAGAAGGTTCATATTATTCATCCAGTCTTGCGGAAATTCAGGCAGGTTTCCGATATAATATGTATGGAAATCTCTATCTGACAGGGCGTGCAAATGTTTTGTTCAGCAATTTTGTAAACAATGAAAACAGGTTTTATGATACTCCCAATTTTTTGTCGGGGTATGCACTAACATTTACCTACAATTTCGTGCTTGGCCCGCTGGAGCTGAGTGCTATGTATTGCGATCAATGGAAAAGAGTTATGGGATATGTCAATATAGGTATTCCTTTCTAAGCCTTTTTAAATTTGGCGAATACGGAAATGTAGAAAATGCAGGAATTCAAAATTGGATTATAAATGATAGTGTAGAAAATGTGGCGATTTATTATAAGTTGGTAAAGATTTCATATTTCCTAATTGTCATTCCCTCATTCAATTTTGAATTCCTGCATTTTCTACATTTCCGTATTCGCCACAATTAAATAAGTTTTAACCTTTCGGCTTAAGACCTATAATATCAAGTATCTCCTTTTCTTTCGCAATAGCGCTATCCTGCATTTTCTTTCCTTCTTCCAGCATTGACGATATTTTTATATCATTTTCGGATCCGCCGGCGTTTATGCAGACATTCAGGAAAGCGCCCAATACAGCTGAACGTGCGCAAATGGCACCCACGCCGGCATCTGATTTTGAATTTTGATTTCCTTCTGTCGCCATCGCTTTAATGATTTCCATTGATCTCAGGGATGTTTGCATAACATGGTACGGCACTTCAATGGCAATGAGATTGGCATCCTTTATCGCTTTTTCACGAATTGATTTTTCTGATTCAGTTCCTTTGGGAAGGGCCCTCGCACGTAAAATACCTTCAAAAGCTCTTGTATCAGCATCTACCAGAGAAATAAGTTCGTTTTTAAGTACGAATGCTTTATCTGCCCAATCACTGAATGATTCCCAGTTATTCTTTTGTGCAGATATATTAGCTACCATAGCACCTAAACCAGCACCTAGTGCTCCAACATAGGCGGCAACGGATCCACCGCCTGGTGCGGGTGATTCGCTTGATGTTTCATCTGCAAAATCTGATAACGAAAGGCGTACGAGTTTTTCTTCTTCCGAATTTTTTAATAAATATTCTATGATTCTTTGTTCAGGTTTGAACGGGCCGAGTTCATTCAGTCCCATGGAAATGATTGCAATTCTTATTAATTCCTTTTCAGAAACACCCGTAGAACGTTTCTGTTTTTTCAGGAAATATTTTCCTGCCTGCAGCATGGATCTCAATGGGATCAATCCAACCAGTTCACTGCCTGTAACACGGAGGCCCCTGGTTTCTGCTTTACGGCAGACTTCATCAAAAGCGATATGCATCGGAGTGACAGAAAGATTGATAAGATTCATGGAAATTTGGGCTACACCATATTCTTTTATGAACCAGCCAATGGCTTTAACTGATTTGAGCGACCCGGGGATCATTATAGGTTCCCCATTTTCATCTCTGACAATTTTACCATTTGCAGGGTCACCTTCTCTTTTTATTCTTCCGGCTTCCCTAACATCAAATGCCACACTGTTTGCGCGACGGACTGATGTGGTATTGAGGTTTATATTGTAAGCAACCAGAAAATCACGTGCACCAATAACAGTTGCGCCTCTTTTTTCATCAAACACAGAAGGGCCGAAATCAGGCTTCCATTCCCTTTTTTTTATTTTCTCTGCAAATCCTTCATACTCACCGGCGCGTATAACCGATAAATTGCTCCGGGCCTTATCACTCTGTGCGGCTTCATATAAATAAACGGGTATGGATAATTCATTCCCCACCCTTTCAGCAAGCTTCCGGGCCCAGCTGACGGTTTCCTCCATAGTAATTCCTGACACCGGGATAAGCGGACAGACATCCGTTGCACCCATCCTTGGATGTTCACCGCGGTGCCGGCGCATATCAATTAATTCACCGGCTTTACTAATGGCAAGAAATGCTGCTTCCACAACAGCCGAAGGAGATCCTACAAAAGTTACCACGGTACGATTAGTTGCTTTACCCGGGTCCACATTAAGCAACCTGACCCCATCGACCGATTCAATTTCATTTGTGATTGATTGAATAATCTGAAGATCTATGCCTTCACTGAAGTTGGGAACGCATTCAATAATAGGTATCATATAAAATAATTGGCATGAGCAATGTTAAGGAAAGAAAATCATTCTGTTTCGGAAAGCTGCCCCCTGGGCCTGATAAAATCCAATGGTTTTTTAAAGAAATAACGGCTCAGGATTCCCAAAAATTCTGGATAATCTCTTAACTGGACGCCACGGGATCTTACAGCTACTATGAAAGCAAGGGAGAAACTCACAAGAAAATTTAAAAATCCTATTGCCAGCACGCCGAAGAATATAGTGATAAGGTAGGTAACCGGTACATTTTTAAAGCCAATTCCGTACAATGCTACCGACACATTACCTGCAGAAATGGTAATATGACGTATGTCAAATGGAAATCCAAGAAATTTACTTACAATAGAAGACATACCGAGCATAAATCCGAGGGAAATATTTCCAATCATGGAGCCCGCATTTTTTTCTATGAATTTTACTCTACGGGATCTTTTTTCTGTTGTGGTACCTGAACGCCACCAGGGATGCTCACGGAGTCTGTCCCCAATCTTTCCATAAAGAACTTTATTTTGTACATAACCGGCAATAATTCCACTTAGGAAAAGAAAGACACCTGTATTACAAGCGTAAAGCAGGGAAAGACTTTGCCAGGGATGCTGACTTTCGAGCATAGCCCATGCTTTATCTCCTTCCAGGATCTTTGTTTTTGTTACCATATCGTAAATCCATGCAAGAAGGAATGATCCTGGAAACACAAAAAGCAGATTACCTATAAAAGATGCAATCTGGCTTCTTGAAACCCTTGCCACGGTAACTGCCAGATTATATAAATTTGGTTTAAAAGTATTTCCTTTGGTGTCCAGGGAACTGGCTACTGCACTGGCAGTAAATGCAGGTTGTTTGGTTGCGAGTGTCGAACCGGTTGCATCTATGATTAAAAAGCCTGCACTATAATTTACGCTGTATGCAAACCCATGCCAGAATATCGGAAGTTCAATACCTGTCAACAAATTCTTAATAATTGTAATAAAAGCCGTAATACCACCACCTTTCATAGCACTCCACATCATCTTCCTGTATTCTTTTTTGGTTGAAGTGATATAGTGACTTCCCTTAGAACCTTTATGCTCGGCAATCTGATATGCAAGATATCCCAGGGATTGTGAAAGAAATTCCCGGATGCTGTTTTTTGTATTTTCATTTTTAACCAGCATTTTGAAAAAAGAAATGAAATTATCTGAATTGAATTGGGAATTGCCGTCCAGTATATCTGTGATAAGTTCTATGCGTCCCAGTTTGTTACTAAGCACAAGAAGAATGTAAGTCTGATGAATACTGGTTCCGCTGTTGGAATGATTCTGACGAATAAATTCTATAGAGTTAATTCCCATCCTGGCCAGGTTGTGAAGTTTCTCACTTTCTGCTGTAAGTAATCCGGCGTCATCCGAAATAAATGATTTTTCTATGTTCCTTATCAGATTAATCTGATTCAGAAATGGATTTTCATCTATGTTCTGTGTGGATAAATGTTTACGAACTTCTTTTTCAAGACCCAGGTTGGCCACCTGAAAACTAAGTATTTTCAATGATTGCATAAGCTGCACAAGGATATGTTTATCATCTACAGAAAATGCCAGTCCGATGGATTCGAAAAATTGCTTCCACTGGCTGTGTGGTATGGCAGCCACCCAATGATAATCGCCTGACCGGTAAAATATTTTACTTATTACGTATAGGAAATCATTTTCATCCTGGTAAACAGGAATGAGTTTGTGTCTTAGTCTGCCAAAAAATTCCTGCCAGAATCCATTGGCCGCGGGAATTCCACTTTCTGTAAGTGCAGAAGAAAGATCCGCTTTAATCAATTGTGATACTAGGGCGTTATGCAGGTTCGATAAAAGAACAGGATGTTCTTCCATTTGGATGAGCAGGGTCTGAAGATTTTTTGAAGGATCTTTCTTCTCTCTGGAAGGTCTGAGAGCAGAAAAAAATGAAACAAGAAATTTAAGCCCTCCTTTTTTATCCGAGATATGAATAATTGTGCTTCGCCGTATAGCCGACTCTATAAAGTCGTCTGGATTGATTTTACGCTGAAGGATTATTGGCATAAGCACTGTATTATGCCCAATATACAACGCTTAAGCGATGAATTTACCCCGGATTATTATTTTATCAATAAGGTTGGATCCAAAACAATAAGGAAGATATTCCAGTGAAGGAACCTGCGAAGTGATGATAAGATTTGCCGATTTTCCTATTGTAATTGTGCCCAGGGAATTACCAAGACCCATGGCAAAAGCGCCATTGATAGTTGCTGCATTTATTGCTTCTTCAGGTAATAATTTCAATTGTATGCAAGCCAGTGCTATGACGATATTCATATTTCCGCTGGGTGCGGATCCGGGATTATAATCAGATGCCAGTGCAATAGCAAATCCTGATTCCAATAACTTTCTTGCGGGCGGAAATTCCATCCGAAGGAAAAAGGCAGCTGCCGGAAGTAAAGTGCAGATTCCTTTCCATCCTGAATTTTTTATATTCATGATATCTTTATCAGGCATTATTTCCAGATGATCCATTGAAATGGCATTGAGTTTTATTCCTGTTTCAACACCGCCAGTAGCGTTGAGCTGATTTACATGCATTTTTGGTTGTAAGCCATAACGAAGTCCCGCCTTCAAAATGATTTCCGATTCTTCAGGGCTAAAAAATCCTTTCTCGCAAAAGACATCGATATAATCTGCCAGTTTTTCTTTCGCAATTACAGGAAGCATTTCATCCACAATTTCTTTTATGTAAGCAGCATGATCTTCACGATAAATTAATGGATATGTATGTGCTCCAAGAAAAGTGGATTTAATATGCAATGAAGATTTTTCTTTTAACTTCCGTATTACGCGAAGCATTTTTAATTCTCCATCCAGCGATAATCCATAACCGCTTTTTATTTCGATGGCACCGGTACCCAGCCTGGCCACCTCTTCCAGCCTTTTCCAGGAAATCCTGAAAAGATCATCGGGAGAAATTTCATTTATTTTTTGAACTGTATTCAAAATACCTCCTCCGCGCGCATTGATCTCGGCATATGAAAGTCCCCGGATTTTATCGACAAATTCGCTTTCCCGGCTTCCTGCAAAAACAATATGCGTATGACTGTCGCACCAGCAGGGCAAGACCAGTTTCCCGCTACAATCCGTTAGTACTTCGGGAAGAATTGGCAAGTCTATTTTTAAAGAATCCATTTTGCCGAAACCGGCAATTTCTTCTCCTTCTATCAGCAGCCAGGCATTTTCCAGACACGGAAGATTTGCCATTTCTTTGCCATGCAAGGGTCTGATGCCGGAACCGGTATTAACAAGCTGTTTGATATTTATCAGGAGCTGACTTTGCATATTGAAGATCAGAGTTGAAAATCGTCTTTTGTTTTTTGCGCTAACGGATATCCGGCATCTGCATGACGTATTACACCGAGGCCTGGATCGTTGCGAAGCACTCTGGAAAGACGGGCTGCGGCCGCATCTGTTCCATCTGCTACGATCACCATACCTGCGTGAATACTGTAACCCATACCTACACCACCCCCATGATGAAGGCTTACCCAGCTCGCCCCACCTGCAGTATTGACTAGGGCATTTAGTATGGGCCAATCTGCCACAGCATCACTCCCATCCATCATCGCTTCTGTTTCACGATTAGGCGAAGCAACAGAACCGGTATCGAGATGATCCCGTCCGATGACGATCGGAGCATTTACTTTTTTTGTGCGAACGAGTTCATTAAAAGCCAGCCCGGCTTTTTCTCTTTCTCCCTGACCCAACCAGCATATACGGGCAGGCAATCCCTGGAAAGCTATTTTTTCTCTTGCAAGTTTTAGCCATCGCTGGAGAGAATGATTTTTCGGAAAGAGCCGGACCATCAATTCATCCGTGACGGCAATATCGTCCGGGTTCCCGCTAAGTGCGGCCCAACGGAAGGGTCCTTTACCTTCACAAAAAAGAGGTCTGATATAAGCAGGAACAAATCCGGGAAAGTCAAATGCATTTTTGAGGCCTTTTTCAAAAGCGCGCGCACGAATATTATTCCCGTAATCGAATGTAATGGCACCTTTCTTTTGAAGAGCAAGCATTTTCTCAACATGAATTTTCATGGATGCATAAGCCAGTTCGAGATATTTATCGGGATTAGACTCGCGTAATTTTTTAGCTTCTTCTATAGATACCTGGTGGGGCCAGTAACCTATCAATGGATCATGCGCTGATGTCTGATCAGTGAGCGTATCTGGAATGATATTTCTTTTCAATAATCTTTCAAGCAGGTCAACTGCATTACAACAAACGCCGATCGAAACAGCTTTTTTATCTTTTTTAGCCTGAAGAGCTTTATCGATGGCTTCGTCCAGGTCATTTATTCCTATATCCAGATATTTTGTTTCAAGCCTTTTTTGGATTCGCCAATTTTCCACTTCTGCAATGAGTGCTACACCTTCGTTCATCGTGATGGCCAGCGGCTGGGCGCCACCCATCCCGCC
>DATHNR010000344.1:0-12028 GCA_035485835.1 Puia sp. | reverse complement strand
TGATTCCACAAAGCCCATATCCTCCGTTTCCCACCCGAAAAGATCTAATATTCTGGTAACCTGTTTTTTCGCTGGTTCATCATTGCCGCAGATAAACATGGTTGGTTTTCCATCTTTAAATATGGGTTTATACATGAGGTCACTCCCAACGCTATTAAACGCTTTCACAAATTTTGCTTTAGGAACCAGCATTTGCAAATCCTCCATGAGTGATCTGTCGAAGGATGTGGTAAGTTTCAGTACTCCTTTTTCCGGCGGGGCTGGAGCAGCAGGATTTGTAACATCAATAATGATTTTACCCTCCAGGTTTTTTAAACCTGCCGCTTCAACTGCCTGGAATACGCCATTTGCTGCCACGGCAAGCACCAGCAGTTCGCCGAATTCAGCGGCTTCTTCAAATGTTCCTGTTTTTGCGACCTGGTTTTCTGTTTTCCATCTCTTTACAACATCTTTCAATGGATTGCGGCTTCCAAGTTTGACTTCATATCCTTCTGTAAGAAATGCTGCGCCAAGGGTTTGTCCAGCTTCTCCGGATCCGATGATTCCTATTTTCATTTGAATACATTTTTTTAATAGCTCAATTTAAATATCAGAACCGTTGACCGTTGCCGGTTGGCGGTTGACAGTTGGCAGACAAAATACTCTCACACTCTCACACTCTCACACTCTCACACTTGTTTAAGCTTATCTTCCTGATGTTTCCACAACTCCCAAAAAATCCGGCTTCTGTTTTTTAATTCTTCGAAACTTCCTTCATCTGCAATACGACCATCTTTTAGCACATACACATAATCGAAATAACTTAACAGATATAAACGGTGCAAGCTTGAAACGACAGCTTTGTCTTTACTCTCTTCAAACATTTTCTTATAAATCTGCACTTCTGTTTTGGGGTCCACGCTGCTGGTAGGTTCATCCAGTAAAATGATATCGCTGCTCCGGGCGGCCAGTATTCCACGCGCGAGTGCCAGCCTTTGTTTTTGTCCGCCGGATAAGTTGACACCTTTTTCCATAATATTAGACTGAAGTCCTTTGGGCAGTTGGTTCAACACTTCAGTGAAATGTGCTGTGTCACAAACTTCCGATATTTCTTTTTCATCGAAGGGAAGACCCAGTGTGATATTATGTTCAATCGTATTTTCAAAAATTTCAGGTTCCTGTGGAAAAAGAGTTACGGAATCAGCAATGCCTGTTATCTCAAATTTTATATCATCCACTTTAATTTCCGTGCCGGGCTGGGCTTCATATAATCCTCTTAACAGGGCAAGCAGTGTGGTCTTCCCTGAGCCGCTTTCTCCGATCAGGGCGATACGTCTTCCTTTTTCAATCTGAATATGAATATCATGGAGGGATTGTGTTTTTTCGCTGGAAGAAAATCTTTCTTTATGAGAAAAATTTAAATTATTTATGGAAATAGTTTGCCAGTTCTCCGGTAATTCAGGAGCTGCATCGGGAAGGTGTTGTTTTTTATATGCTTCAGAAATAAACCTGGATGTCTGGACATTCGTGTCGAACTGAACAATCTGAGTATACTGCCATGCAATGTCATGAAACACACTTGTAAATTGATTCACGAAGCCCAAAAGAGCAACGAGGTTCCCTACCATGAAAATTTTGCCGGGCTCCAGGTGCTGGTATACATAACCGACTACGGTAATCACATAGATCAGGGCCACCAGCGTATCAGCAATAAACCATTTCCATTCATTGATGCGTACAGTACGCATGAAAGGCAGGAAAATATCTTTTACTTTTCCCATCAGACCATTTTCCATTCTTTTCTCCAGCCTGAGTGTGATGACCGTATTAATATTTGAAAGGCTGTCGAACAAAGTGCTGGAAACAATATGTTCTTTTTCATTTGTTTCATCCACGGCTTTTACAAAGGGCTTGTCAAATTTGAAAATCACCCACACTGTGAGAATGCCGAGGGCTACGCCGATGCCTCCGAATAATGGTGAGAAAATCAGCATGGCGATAAAAGATGAGAAGAACTTTGTCAGTGCATAGAGGTACATAAAACCGTTCTGAAAAAATTCCTTCAGTGCTTCATATGCTTTACGGATTCGGTTGATGGTAGAACCGCTGTGATGATCCTGATGCCATTTTACCGGAAGATGGAGTGTCTGATGATACAATTCATGTAAAAAGTTCCTGCTTAGGTTAAATGCAAGCCTGCGTTCCATCACACGGGCCGGTCCGTGAAATCCCCATTCGATTAATTTCAATATCATATAGGCCAGTGCATATATCCAGGCAAACTGAAGAAGACCTGCGCCCTTTTTCTGCAATGCGTTAATAAACCAACCATATAGTAAAGGATATAGAGCGAATATGCCACCGGCCATTATGAAAAGTGTGTATACAATGACATATTGTTTTTTTTCTTGCCGGGCATATCGCCAGGCTGTTTTCATCAATGATATGTAGGGATTCGCCATGCTCTGATAGGAATAAGGCTCGTGTATATTAATTCCGCAAGAGAAAGAATTGTTATTACTATCCAAACTTAAGAAAAAGCTTTAGGCTTTAAGCTTTATGCTTTAGGCTTTTATGTTACTTTTACTTAATGGCAAATCCCAATCTGAATGCGGATAAAAATCTGACCGGAACGCCGGATAAGGAATTTGAGAACAGCATTCGTCCTGCAGTTATAAGAGACTTTTCCGGACAGCCACAACTTATAGAAAACCTCCTGATCTTTATCCAGGCTGCCAAACAAAGGGGTGAAGCCCTTGATCATATTTTATTCCACGGTCCTCCGGGTCTTGGTAAGACGACCCTCAGCAGAATAGTTGCCAATGAACTTGGTGTACAGATAAAAGAAACTTCGGGTCCCGTTATCGAAAAACCTGGAGACCTTGCAGGTCTGCTTACCAACCTTGAGCCCAATGATGTATTGTTCATTGATGAAATTCACCGCCTCAGTACGGTGGTTGAAGAATATCTCTATTCGGCAATGGAAGATTACCGGCTTGATATCATGATCGATACAGGTCCCAATGCGCGCAGCATACAACTCAGCCTCAATCCATTTACCCTGATCGGTGCTACCACGCGCAGCGGATTGCTGACGGCTCCCCTCTTATCTCGATTTGGTATTAAATCCAGGCTTGAATATTATGACCATATCACGCTGCAAAAAATTATTTCAAGGTCTGCTTCCATTCTGGAAACAAAAATTACTTCGGATGCTGCTCAGGAAATATCAAGGCGAAGCCGTGGAACACCGCGGATCGCAAATGGTTTGCTGAGAAGGGTTCGTGATTTTGCCCAGGTGCTTGGCAACGGATTAATCGATATGGGAATTACCAAACACGCGCTGCGTGCGTTGCATGTGGATGAACATGGTCTGGATGAAATGGATAACAGGATTCTTTCCACCATCATAGAAAAATTCAAAGGCGGACCAGTCGGACTCAACACCATTTCAACTGCGGTTGGCGAAGAAGCCGGGACGATTGAAGACGTGTATGAACCCTTTCTTATTCAGGAAGGTTTTCTCATGCGCACACCGCGAGGGCGCGAAGCCACGCCAAAAGCCTATCAGCATTTGGGAAGGAAACCTGCATCTGAAGGGGGACCTACATTATTTTAAGAAGAACTGTCAATAGGGGCTTAAATTTGTGTTTCATTTCTATGAAAGTATTTTCTGGTTTTTTGGAAACATTGATATTACTTGGCTCTTTGCAGGGATTTATTATCTCAGTTGTACTTTTCTTGTCCAAAAATTCAAGACAAAGCAATCGCATTCTGGCAGTTCTGATTTTTCTGATGTCGCTTGCCAGTTTCAATTTGTATATGACGGGCTCAACATGGTATGGTCATTCTCCCATTATTACTTTTCTTTCCAATTTTATTCCCATGATCATCATCATGCCCGTGGGACCTCTTATTTATTTTTACGTTCGTTCTTTCAGTGATCCCGCTTTCAAATTCAATAAGAAATACCGTATCCATTTCTATCCAGTACTTATTGACCTCGTTCCCTATCTTACTGCCCTTTTTTATGTTACTGGTCTGATATTTAAATTTCTTCCTAAAAATGATGCACCGTGGGGACATTTTATAGATCAATATGATGTGTACTCTGATATACCACGCTGGCTATCCGTCAGCATCTATTTATGGGTTGCAAATAAATACCTGAAATCAAATTCCAAGGCAATTCCCTGGTTAAAACAGTTTATACGAATGTTCACCGTTTTCCAGGTAATCTGGTTTTGTTACCTGATTCCTTATGTAATACCGAGATTTTCAAACAGGCTCGTAGATTTTTTTGACTGGTACCCGGTATATATTCCTATGTCTGTTTTAATTTATTGGCTGGGCATCAAGGGCTATATCGTGTCACAGGCTCAGAATGAAAATCGAAGGAATCGGAAATCTTCCCAATTAGACAGCCAATTGAGTGAGACCCTGATTGAACGTCTAAAGAAAGTCATGGAAGAAGAAAAACCATGGATGGACCCTGCGCTTAATCTTTCCATGTTGTCAACTCATACGGGGATACCGGCCAAATCAATTTCTGCTGTACTTAACCAGCACATGAATAAAAGTTTTAATGAATTCATTAATTCTTACAGAATAGCTGCCATAAAGTCAAGACTCCTTTCTTCCACTAATAAAAACCTCACCATTGCGGGTCTTGCCTATGAGTGTGGATTTAACTCCCAACCCACTTTTCAACGCGCTTTCAAAAACATTCAGGGCGAAAGTCCAAGTGAATTCCTTTTAAAAAACATGGATTCTGTTAAAGAGCCGGCTTAATTGTTATCAAATCCCGATTTGAATAGGCGAGGTTCTATAAAACCTCAATCTTGCGCCTATTATAAAAAATCCTCATGAAGAGAATATTCCTTTTTTGCGTGATCCTGTTGGGCGTTATCTCCGTTTATGCTCAGGACAATAAGTCAGCCGATTTTACCGGTAATTATCAGGTCGAATATTATCCGGTCAGGAAACTGAATATTTACCGTGAGAACAAAAATCTCATGCTGGAGATCGTTGGTCAGGGTAAAACGGGGCTGACGCCTTTAACCGGTAATACATTTTCTGTAAATGGTCTTCCTCATTCGACTATTGAATTTATTCAGGACAGCCAGGGTAATACGATAAAATTCAAACTAGTTTTGAAAGTTCCCACATCGGAGTGGGATAAAATTTCACAGGACAGCCTTCACTCAAATGTTGTCTCTGAAAATTTACATGCTTACGAGGGCAGGTATTCGTCCAAGGGAAATGTTTATCAAAAAATAGATATAAAGGCAGACTCCGATCATCTTACAAGTCAGATTCCTGGTGAAACGCTTCTCAACTATTATCCATTAAGTCCCAATAAATTCATTTTCAAAAAAGATGATTACAATTCTGTTTATGAATTCAAGGGCGACAAAAAAGGGAATATCAACCGAATCTTTATGACGGAATCAGGGCCGATAGTTTGTGTTAAAGTAATGGACAAACCGATAACCGAGGCATCTCCCAAACATAATTTCACATTACGTACCGGTTTTACGGAGGCAGATACATTGAGAGGTAAACTTTCACCATTGCGCACCTGCTATGATGTTTTATTTTATGACCTTGACGTAAAGGTGGACCCTGATACCAAATCAATTCGGGGCAATACCATCATTCGATTCAGATCGGTAAATGATTTTAATCTTTTCCAGGTTGATCTTTTTGCGAATATGAAAATTGAGAAGATCGTTTTCCACGATACAACGCTCAGTTATACGAGAAAATATGATGCGGTTTTTGTCCAGTTTCCGGAACTGATCAAACAGGGTGCAGTAGAAGAAATTCACATTTTTTATTCAGGTATGCCGCAATTACCAGATATTCCTTCGCTTTCCGGTGGATTTATCTGGACGCAGGATAAAAACGGAAAACCCTGGATAGAAACGGTCGTACAGGGATCGGGAGCCAGTCTCTGGTGGCCCTGTAAAGATCATTTATCTGATAAACCGGACAGTATGCACATCAGCGTGACCGTTCCGGCAGGATTAACTGCCATTTCGAATGGAAGGATGATTGGTAAAACCGATCTTTCAGATAAATGGATAAAATTTCAATG
Source organism: Puia sp. (assembly GCA_035485835.1). Taxonomy (GTDB): domain Bacteria; phylum Bacteroidota; class Bacteroidia; order Chitinophagales; family Chitinophagaceae; genus Puia. The sequence goes on along the minus strand of DATHNR010000344.1, from coordinate 5,949 downwards.
GGCCGTCAGTTATCCGATGAATAATTACAGTGCTGTTTTATATATTGGTGACTATGTTCATTTTTCAGATCGATTTGAAAGTCCCTTAGAAAGTTTTCCATTGAATTACTATTGTTTGTCTTATAATCTGGATTTAGATAAACAGTTTGTTCAAAGAGTAAAACCCTTACTTAAACTCTACGAAAAAGATTTTGGTCCCTATCCGTTTCCGCGCGACGGATACGCGCTGGTAGAATCCCCTTATGGAATGGAACATCAGAGTGCAGTAAGTGCTGGAACGTTCACCAATCTTTATGATGGTAAACCAGTAGATTCAATAGGACACGTCGTTGAATTCTGGCATGAAACAGCCCATGAGTGGTGGGGAAATTCTGTCACCTGTAATGATATGGCGGATTTCTGGATACATGAATCATTTGCCAGTTATGCAGAAGTTTTATGTTATGAAAACTTTTTTGGCCCTTCTGCTGCCGAAGAATATTTGAAAAAACAGGATCCGGGAAATAAAGAATCCATCATTGGTTTTTATGATGTGAATGATTTTCATACGGGGGATATGTATTCCAAAGGCATGCGTATGATCGCTACTTTACGGGAGTCGATTAACAATGATTCGCTTTTTTTCTCGCTGCTCAGAGGAATTCAATTGAAATACAGATACCAGTCAATTAATACATCCGACATCATTTCTTATTTCAATAAAGGAACCGGGACTGATTACACCTATTTGTTTGATCAATATCTGCGCTATGGCGCCATTCCGAAGCTGGTCATCTCTATGAATAAATCCGGGGAAGATCTGATACTTCAATTTAAGTGGAATGCCAATGTTGCCAAATTCGCATTGCCGGTAAAAATTATTCTTGCCGATGAAAAAGAAATTGTTATTCATCCGACTACGGAATGGAAATCAATAAAACTGGCAAATGCTTCTCCGAAAAATATCCAGATTGATAATGCATATTCTTATTTTGATATAGAGAAGACGCAATAATTATGAGATATGGGTTACGAGATATGGGTTATGGGATTTCATAACTCATATCTTATACCTCATATCTCATAACCCATAAAATGCTTTAGGCTTTAGGCGTTAAGCTTTAAGCTTTAAGCTTTAAAAGGGAAAATCAACCTTGAAGCTGATATTTCTTCCCATATTATAAATCCCGTGATAGGGTCCGGGACTATTGGGATAGGGTTCAAAATATTTTAAGCGGCTCAGGTGATCCTGATAGATAACGTCGAAAATATTATTTGCAAGAATATAAATATTAAATACAATTTTATTCTGCTTATTGGTGAACCCGCCTCCAACACCTGCATTGATAAGCGTATATCCGGGCGTTGGAGTTTCTGTATTATCAGCCAGGTATACCCGGTTTTGTGTAGCGGAAAATGCTGCAGATACTTTCACAAAACCATTGACCAGGTGTAGATTTTTATTTGTGAAATCATATTGTAGTTCTGAAATGCCGTGTACTGGCGGGATGTCTGGCAGATATTGCGTGGAATCCGTGATCGGTTTGCCTGGAGAAGAAAGCAGGTTGCCGTACACAACTGAAACACTATTTTCAAAATGCAGCTGCGGTATGGGATGAATGTCTATACTCAGTTCGCCACCATATAGTGCGGCTTTTCCCTGGCGGTACTGATATACATCATTTCCTTCCCGCGTAGAATCTGCTCCGTCCACATTCAATATTTTCTCATTAAAAATATAATTCGATACGTTATTATAAAATACACTGAAGTTGATGACTGCTATTTTGGAATTAAAATTCAAACCAATATCTTCCTGAACATTAAATTCAGGATTAAAATCGGGATTACCAACCTGGTAAATTCCTGTGCCTGGATGCACACCGTTAGCAGAGATTTCAGAAATATTCGGTGACCTGTAACCTCTCGAAATATTCGCTTTGGCCGACCACTTATTGGAGAATGAATATGTTAAACCCAAGCTTCCTGAATAGCCCGAGAATATTTTATGATAATATGGGAATGCCTGGTAAGCGCCTGTTGTATCCGGTCCATAAACGGGTACATCATAATCGATTCCTTTGGAAACTGTATACATGGGATCATTGGTAAAGGAACGGCTGTCGAACCGGATTCCCCCGGCAATATCCAGTTTATCAAATGTTTTTTTAACCATTGCAAAGGGCCCGATATCAAACTGGTGAAAAGAAGGGATAATAAATTCTGTACCGTTCGTAGCCGTATTCTGCTGATACATACCATTCAATCCTGTTGTTATATCCCAGCCATTGAAAGATGGAAAATAATATTTCAGATCATAAACATAGGAATTCAATTGAAGGTATAAACCAGGAACATCCGGTTCCTGCGGATGACTATATTCTCTTCTCACGCTGCGTTCAAATCCGAGATTTACTGTAATTCTTCCACTACCCAGTGCAAAATTATTGGTTGAATAAACGTGATAGAGTTGTACGTGCTGATGTAAGGGAGTGATTGCATAACTGTGCAATTCCGCATTGGTAACGATCGGCCTGTAGGTATCTGAATCTGTAATCTGTTTGGTGAATTGTCTTGTTGCGGAATCGCGGCTGCCGTCGGGAATTTCCTGCAGATCGTCAAAAACCGAAAAATTCAGGTGTGAGTAGCCGAAAGCGCGATGCAGTCCCAGTGAAACCGTGGCATCATTTTCATTGAAAGCTGTATTGTAAACACGTCCGTCTGCTCTGTCTGAATAATTACTAGCCTCTTTATGAGAAACACGGCCCATCCACTCAAAACCATTTTTAGTTCCTTCCACCATTCCGGAACCTCCGAAGAGACCATTATTCGTTTGAAATTCGGCGATCACATCTCCCTGAATTTTTCCTTCGGGAGCGGGAGGGGTTGGAATCAGATTTACGACGCCAGCGAGGGCATCCGAGCCATAGGTTAAACTGGCCGGGCCTTTGATGACTTCAGCGTGATCAACGCCATATTGGTCCACTTCAATGCCATGTTCATCTCCCCATTGTTGTCCTTCCTGCCTGACGCCATCATATAAAGTAAGGATTCGGTTAAAACCTAGCCCACGTATAAAAGGTTTGGAAACATTTGGCCCTGTAGTAAGCTGCGTTACCCCCGGCAATTTGGAGATCGCATCGATAATATTCGTACTTAAATTTTCTGCAATGGCCACATGACTCATGGTCACAATCGGAACAGGGCTTCGTTTTATCTGTGTGGCTTTTGACATACCGGTAATGACAACGGGACTTTCTTCTGTATACTGAAGTCCCAGGCTGAAATCAAGAACAGCTTTCTCGGTGATGGCAATACTTTTAATTTGTGTTGAATGACCTATTGCATGTGCTTCCACCAGATAGGTTCCGCTGGGAAGATTCGCAAAGTGGTAATCACCGTTTTCATCGGCGGTAACACCGAGCTTCAGGTCAGCAATATATACAGAAGCGCCTGGCAGTCCTTTACCACTGGCACTATCAAGCACTTTTCCGGAGAGTGTTCCAAGATATCCGGAAAAACGGAGTTTCTGATTTGTTTGTGCCGGTGAATAAAAAAAATAAATACTGAAAAAAATAAAGAGTAATAATGACTTCATCGATTAAGCTGTTTCTGTTATATACACTTGCCTGTAAGAAAGTGATTGAAGAAATTTAAGAACAGAAAACAGGAGGAGGTCCGCGCCCATCATGATGAGATAAATACAAATAAACAACTGAGAGCAACGGATCCGAAAAGCTAAGGGGAGCAGAAGATAAAATTATCAGATCATTGGATTGAATTCCCGGAAGGAAAGGCGCCACTACTACAATATCATCAAGATTGCAATGAAAACCGGAAGTTGAAATTTGTTGAGGAGGAAGGCTGTCACAATATTGCGCGTCTTTGTGATTGGCAAGAAGGTCGTGCAAAAATCTTTTTGGAGTAACACAAAATGAAAATAGCAGCAGGAAAACTGCTGCCAGAAAACGTTTTATAAGAATGGAATTTTTCATAGGCCTAAAGCTTAAAGCCCAATGCTTAAAACTTTTTTAAAAAATAAAGATAAAACCTGTTTATTATTTATTTCCATTTATAACTAACAATTGATAATTAACAATTTTCAATTATACCTGCAATCCCCTGTCCTCCGCCCACACAGGCCGTAACGAGACCATATTTTTTATTCAGTCTTTTCATTTCATGTGTGATCTGAATAGTAAGTTTTGCACCGGTACAACCTAAAGGATGACCTAGTGCGATGGCGCCTCCGTTTATATTCACGATGTCCGGGTTGAAATCCAGTTTACGGATAACTGCAAGTGCCTGACTTGCGAATGCTTCATTCAGTTCTATCAAATCTATTTGTGATAAATTCATGCCAGTCTGTTTCAACACTCTTGGAACCGCTTCAACAGGACCAATGCCCATCACACGCGGATGCACGCCTGCACTGGCACAACCCACCAGCCTTGCAATAGGTTTCAAACCCAGCTTATTGATCATGGATTCTCCCATTACAATTACAAAAGCTGAGCCATCACTGGTTTGGGATGAATTACCAGCCGTCACCGAACCATTCAGAGCAAAAACAGGTTTTAATTTGGCCAGTGCTTCCAATGAAGTATCTTTTCGCGGACCTTCATCTGTATCTACCATGAACTCCCGCTGTTGTTTTTTACCGTTTTTATCAAGCAATACTTCTTCCACTTTGATTGGAAGAATACCGGGTTTAAAATACCCTTTCTCAATCGCATTGATTGCCTTCACGTGTGACTGGTAAGAAAACTGGTCCTGATCCTCCCGGTTGACCTGGTATTCCTTGGCCACTGCTTCTGCAGTAAGACCCATATTCAGATAATAATCCGGATCGTCGGTGGCAATTGAATATGCAGGCGCTACTTTCCAGCCTGCTGTCGGAACCATCGTCATGCTTTCTGTACCGCCGGCAATTATGCAGTCGGCAAGACCGCTTCTAATCTTGGCCGTTGCGATTGCAATAGTTTCCAGCCCACTCGCACAATAGCGGTTTACCGTCATGCCGGGTACGCCGATACCAACCGCCCTCGCGGCAATGATTCGGCCCACCTGCAGTCCCTGTTCAGCTTCCGGGACAGCATTCCCTACAATCACATCATCCACCTGTTTGGGGTCCAGCTGCGGTACGGAAGCAAGCAAACCCTGAATCACAGTAATGGCGAGGTCGTCGGGTCTGTAAAAACGAAAACCACCTCTTTTTGATTTAGCCACTGCAGTGCGATAGCCGGCGATGATATAAGCTTCCTGCATAAAATATAAGATTCGTAAGTTGGCAAAGGTAAAAATCTTCAGCCAGTATCTAAGAAACCCAACTGTTAAAGTGTTTTATCTTTGCAGCGCTTATGTACAAATGGCTACGCTCCTTATTGTTCCTGTTTCCCCCGGAATCCGTACACCATTTTTCGATGTTTATTTTGAATGGGATTTCTTCCACACGAGCCGGCCGCCAGGTATTGAGAATGGCGTTTTCTGTAAAAGATCCATCACTCAATAAAGAATTTGCGGGCATTCTCTTTAAGAATCCCGTCGGGCTCGCTGCGGGATTCGATAAAAATGCGCTGTATCTGCAAAGCCTCGAAACGCTGGGTTTTGGATTTATTGAAATCGGTACAGTGACCCCACAGGCACAGGATGGGAATCCCAAACCCCGGCTATTCCGCCTTAAAAAAGACGGGGCACTGATCAACCGTATGGGTTTTAATAATCATGGAGTGGATAAAATATCAGAAAGATTAAAGAAATGGAAAGAAAAATCTACGGAATCCGGAAACGGACGATTGCAGATTGGAGGAAATATCGGAAAAAATAAATTAACTCCGAATGAAAATGCCTGGCAGGATTATGCCATATGTTTTGAAAAATTGTTTCCCTGGGTAGATTATTTCGCGGTAAATGTCAGCTCTCCGAATACTCCTGGTTTAAGGGAGCTGCAGGAGAAAGAATCATTGCGGG
>DATHNR010000343.1:0-2136 GCA_035485835.1 Puia sp. | reverse complement strand
AGCCCACATGATTTTTATTTTAACTCCCACTTCCCGTCCGAAATTCCTTCTTCCATGAATTCCACGAGGCGGTAAGTAGCCGGACAAAATTCCACGTTTTGTTTGTACACGTGTAAGTAGTCCTTGATTTTTTTAGTACCGTGATGGGGGAAACCGGCACAGTCTCCCGGCCTCACTTCATAAATGCCGCAAAGATTGGTTTTTGTGTCCAGGAACTGGCAAGGTCGACTTTTATTCAACCAGTCACCAACCCGGTCCTTATATAACCACTTTTCCTTAAAAGCCCTGGCCGTCATACCCATATATTTCGCAATGCGCAGAATATCTCTCTGGGTATAAGTAGGGGACATGGTTTTGCAACAATTGGCACAGTCCATACAATCTGTTTTTGCCCATGAAAGTTCATTGGCCTCCAATGTAACGAGGTGTAGATTTTTAGCGTCTTTTTTTTCTACACGCGTTAGAAAACTTCTCAGGCGTTTTTTATTCCTGGAAACAAGATTTCTGAACGTCTTTATATTGACAGTGGTATTGATCATGGAAAGAAGGGGATTGAATCCAATAACTGGACGCGTAAATATATTAATCCTGAAAGTGAATACCTATTTTTTTCATGAGGGTCGTAGCATTCAGGCTTTCACAGATTCCCTTTTTGATTTTATAGTCAAAATAGAGCTCATCGCTGATGATCTTACCTTCAAAATGATAATTGGTCACAGAGGGATCAGCCGCCGATTCCGAATTGGCGAGATCCGTATCATGTGTCGCCATCACTGCAACTGCTTTACCCTGAAGCAGCTGTCGTATTAATGCCTGCGAGCCCTTATGGCGATCGTTTGAATTGGTTCCACGTAATACTTCATCCAGCAGGATAAAAACAGGTTCCTGATGATTCACCGCCCCGATGATGTATTGCAATTTCTTTAATTCGGCATAGAAAGTGGAAGTGTTCTCCGCTAAATTATCTGCTACCCGCATACTGCTTATTAGGTTCATTGTACTCAGCCTCATGCTCACTGAACAGACAGGCGCTCCCATCAGTGCCAGTACTATATTCGTGCCAAGTGAGCGAAGGAAAGTGCTTTTCCCCGCCATATTAGATCCCGTGATCACCGCTATTTTCCCGGTTCCTTCCATGGAAAAATCATTCGTGATCCTGGAAGTTGCAGGAATCAGCGGATGGCCAATGGATTCCGTTTCTAAATGAAAATATGACGAATCCACGCCGGGAAAACACCAGTCCGGTTCATTATGAATCAGGGAAGCAAGACTGATAATCACTTCCATTTCTGCAATTATATTAATCCATTCCTGCAGATGATCTTTATTCTTCTTTTTCCATTTCTTCAGCAAAAGGATTATACGCAGGTCCCAAAGAAAAAATAATTGTAATATGGCATTCAATATCAAATTGGATCGCCAGTCAATTTTTTTTAAAATGGTATTCAAATCCCTGATGGAAGCTGAAGCAGAATGATAACCGGCCGGTTTCAGCCTGCCATGAAGGGATTGAAGAAAGGGTGATGTAAAACTGTCTTTTTCTATCAGATGGAGTTGTTTATGCAGGGTGCCTATTTCCGGCTCTACATTCAATAGCAATCCGAACTCAGGTATAATTTTTCGGCCGATCAGATATTGAAAAAGATAAAGTACGGCCAGACAAAGCAATAATGCATTTGCTGATAAAATATCCAGGATATAAAAAATAAACAGACTAACCGGGATAACAGGATAAACATTTTGAAACCACTTCCAGAATGGATTTTCAAAACCAACTGAAGGGGATGCCATCCAGTTGTTTAATTTTTTTTCTGTTTTATTGGTTAGTGGAGCCGAAATGGAAGTGGATTGAAACTGCTGGCAGTAATCCTGTTTTTCAGAAAGCTCTTTAGAGGCTTCTTGTTTTTCTTTAATGACTGAAACAGACAAGGGCGTTTTCAAATAATCTGCCAGTAATTTTTTGGATTGTTCGGCGTGACAACGGCTCAGCCACTGGAATATGGATGCGGGTCCGAACAAATCAAGGTCGGAAGCATAAGCATGATTCGCATCAGCAAAAGCTGATCCGTCTTCGTATCCGCTGAGATTATATTGCATTGCGTCGAGTTCGTGGCGATTCACACGGATAAGTCTTTC
>DATHNR010000342.1:0-3681 GCA_035485835.1 Puia sp. | reverse complement strand
TGGTTGAAATACAAAGCCACGCTGCTTTTCCGGATTTCGTCAGGTAGGAGAAAAGTAAAATGGTAAGTAAAAGAAGACGTAATAATTGATTTAAGTGTACATAAACTGCCGGTGCGCTTGGATAAAGAAAAGGTCCATAGGTGGCCAGCAATAAAAGAGCGGAAAGGATTGCCGATTTTTTTAGAAATACCAAATTTCCCTTGATAATATCCTTGTCCGTTTTTTTTTGAAGCATCCGGATTATGATTAAAAACCAGATCAATAAAAAGGCCCAGATTCCCAAATTAATTGACCTCGTGTCCCAGGTGGTGGACATAAATCTATTTACCACACGCACAGAACGGCCAAGGCAGTCTTTTAATAGATCCTTAAGCGTTATTTCATAATCAGCCGGTCTCAGATCTAATAAAGGAGCTTCTTCAGGGTTCCACATCGCTTCGGAAATTGATTGTTGCCGGTCCTTAATTTCCGACTGAAGATCCTGTACTACCAAATAGTTTATAGAGACCCGGTCTCTAAGCGTGTTTACTTTTATAGTTGTTGTATGAAGTATTGAATCGAGTACAAGGGAACGGTCATGCATTGCCTTCATCTGTCCATGCAGTACCGCATCCAGCGAATCATTTAATAAACTGCTGTCGTGTTTTACTTCCCGGATCCGTTGATGAATTTTATTTAATTCTTCAATGTATACCTCTAATGATTTGTTCCAATCCTCCAGTGTCTCTTTTGATTCGTTTAAAAGAACAAGGGAGGTATTCAGGTTACGCAGGTTAAGCGGATTATCATTTCGCTCAAGTTTCGCATGAAAGTAATTCAGACCACGCTCGAGTCCTGATATGTATTTTATTATTCCAGCCGTATCAAAACTTCTATCCAGAAAATTTTCAGCACGATTTAAACTGAATGAATAGGTTTCAATCTTATTCACCATATAAGGAACCGTGGTATCCTTGATTTCTGCTTCCCGTAAAATAGAATCAGAAATTCTTGAATTCAGGTCCAGCGCAGATGTATCTATCTTCTGGCGATGATGTATAATGCGTTTTTTTTTAGCCTGTGCATTTGCGTAACTGCAAAAACAGCATAACAGGACTAAAGCAGAGAGAAATCTAAGCCAGTTTTTAACAGGCATTACAACTTAATTTTTGCCAAATTACGGTAATTGCCGTTGTTTTACAGAAGAGAAAAATGGAGGATCTGCAGCAAAATTATTCGCTTAGCATGCGGGAGAGCATGAGCAATTCGGTTTTTTTATACAGATTCGACTCATTATCGAAACATTTGCTGAATTCTTCAAGCAGTGACTGCATGATCCTTATATGGGTTGATGGCTTAAAATGAATATCTGAAGGTGTAATGGCGATCCTGTTGAAATAATTCATGACATCTTTATGCGTAAATACCTGTCCGCTCATTGGATCTATAAAAAACTCGATACGGTCAATGGCTGCTTTCTCACTTCCTTCATCTGCCAGTTCCGGTTTAATATAGGCGAGCACAAACTGGCGTGGAATATTAATTACTTTAACCGGGATATCCAGCAATTCACTCAAGAGTAAATAAACAATTCCATTAATTATGGTATTTCCTCTTTTGGTCTCAATCACTTTATGAATCAGGAATTCCTCCGGATGCTGGTATCCTACTTCGGTTCCTTTGAGATTATAGTAGCCATAAATAATACTTGTAAGAACATTTACCTGTTCGAGTGGAGTAAGATAGCTGTTTAATTCAAGCCATATATTGCGGCGTAATTTCTCGATTTCTTCAAGAACAGGACTGGTGGCCAGGTCAGGGTACTGAAATTTAGATACCAGCAGGCTGGCGGTTAACAGATCATGATAGCTGCTGGATTTCCACCTTTGAAAATCTTCGGTAAGATCCCGGTAGTGCAGCCTGTGGATAAGCATTTCTATTCTTTCCTGAATAGAATCCTGCAATGTATTTTCCCAGAGATATTCAAGGTTGGGTATTATTCCCCGGCCGTAACTGATTATCCGGTCACTTACGGTTGTAAATACTTCTTCATCCGGATCATCTATCAGATGAAGCAAAGCTTTGATCTCCTTGGATTCCTGCATGGGGTAGAAATTTTTTCTTCAGGCGATATACAGTCAGGGTTAACGGGATGAATATCGCAGAAGTTAAAAAAAATGCAATGACAATCTTATCCACAAATCCTTTCCGGATGTTTATTTCCGGTCCGGACCTGTTGGCTATGATTGGATAACGCAGGATTTTAAAAAATCTTATGAGGATTTCTTTTTCTTTGGGACTCTTTTGGGAGGATTTGCTTTCACTTCTTCAATGATGGCTTTGATTTCAGGCAGTTCAAGTGTCTCCACATTTTCCTGCTTTTCTTTTGGGATCTTATAGTTGCGCAGACCCTGTTTGATATAGGGACCATAAGGTCCGCGAAGCAGTTGAATTTTTTCTTTTTCGAATACCTTAATTGTTCTTTGTTCCTTGGCTGCCCTTTTTTCAACTACAATGGGAGCTGCTTCATCCAGGCCAATAGTATATGGATCAAATTCTTTTCCGAGTGAATAAAATTTCTTGTCGTGCGCAATATAGGGACCAAATCTTCCAATACTTACTGTCAGATCAGAACCTTCAAAAGAACCCAGGTTACGGGGTAATTTAAATAATTCAAGTGCATCTTCAAGGTTGATGGTCTCGATGCTTTGTGTATTTTTTAATTTTGCAAACCGGGGTTTTTCTTCATCGTTTTGTTCTCCGATCTGAGCCATTGGACCATACCGGCCCATACGAACGATAAGTTTTTTACCTGAAACCGGATCTATGCCCAATTCTCTTTCACCACTGATACGCTCTGCCTTTTCAATAGTGTTATCCACATCTTTTTTAAACGGGATGTAAAAATCATCGATCATATTATTCCATTCGATTTTACCGCTGGCTACTTCATCGAATTCCGCTTCTATGCGCGCTGTGAAATTATAATCCATGATATCATCAAAATACTGTTTCAAAAAATCCGTAACAACCAGTCCCAGATCTGTTGGAAACAATTTTGATTTTTCAGCCCCTGTAGTTTCCTGCTCAGATATTTTACTGATTTTATTTTCCTTTAGTTTCAGTATCCTGAAATTCCGTATTACACCTTCTTTATCGCGTTTTTCAACATAGCCTCTTTTAAGAATAGTGGAAATAGTTGGTGCATATGTGGAAGGTCTTCCGATGCCAAGTTCTTCCAGTTTTTTTACCAGTGAAGCTTCAGTATACCGCGGAAGGGGCCTGCTGAACCTCTCTGTGGCGCGCATTTCCAGGAGAGTTAATTGTTGATTAACGGATAAAGGAGGTAACATGCCTTCCTGATTTTCTTCTTCTGAAATATCATCATCATCACGATCTTCCCGGTATACTTTAAGGAATCCATCGAATTTTAAAACTTCCCCACTTGCTTTTAATTCTTCCTTATTTGTAGAAATCTGAATCAGTGCTGTGGTCTTTTCCAATTCTGCATCTGACATCTGAGATGCCATTGTCCTTTTCCATATCAGTTCGTACAACCTGCGACAATCGGCATCTTCCACACTCATATTTTCCATATATGTAGGGCGGATAGCTTCATGAGCTTCCTGTGCATTTTCATTTTTGTTTTTGAAAGCCCGCTTCTGATAATATTTATTTCCGAATTTACTATTGATTTCAGAC
>DATHNR010000341.1:0-4377 GCA_035485835.1 Puia sp. | reverse complement strand
AAAATATTTTTTTCATCAAGCCAATGCAATAATACATCTATAGCTTCTGTCATATTGGAAGCGATTACAGAATCCGATTTTTTCTTTTGAAGTTGGGGTTCTGTATAAACTAAAACCGGATTGCTCAAACCAATCCTTTCTATCTGGAATGAAAATATTCGTTCAGGGAATTTTTCCGACTTGTAAACAGATGCTTTTATACTCGATGAACCTCCGTTAATTGTAAGAATATTTTTGTTTTCGGTATTCATCCGTTGGATTTCCTTTAGTAGTCTTATAATTTACAACATAAATACCTAATTATTTTTTAATTTCCTGTAAAACCAATGTTTAAGGATTTCTGCTGAACCAATATAAGCGGCAACGATCAGAATCATCCAGGCATAGAAATTCCAGGGCAACCTGGTAAACCCGAAAAGCCCTGCTATTGGTAAAAAAGGAAGTCCCAATACAGTGATTACAATAAGCAAAGTGGCAATTGATAAATATTTACCTGGCAGGCTTTTCAAAAAAGGAAGTTTTGTACGAACCACTAAAACGATGAGAGTGGCAGAAACGACTGACTCGACAAACCATCCGGTTTGAAATTCTTTTTCTCCTGCTTTCATGAAAAATAATAAAACAGCGAATGTCAGGTAATCAAAAACCGAACTTAAAAGTCCGAAGACCAGCATGAATCGCTGGATGAAACGGATATCCCAGCGATGAGGTTTTGCAATAGACGAATCATCCACCCGGTCCGTCGCGATCGCCATTTCAGGAAAATCAGTTAAGAGATTGGTAAGAAGTATTTGTTTGGGCAATAGTGGCAGGAATGGAAGGAATAAAGAAGCGCCGGCCATACTGAACATATTGCCGAAATTGGCGCTTGTTGCCATAAATATATATTTCATGGTATTGGTAAAAGTTTTACGACCGATCACAATTCCTTCTGCCAAAACATCCAGGTCCTGGTCAAGCAGAACGATATCAGCCGCTTCTTTTGCCACATCCACTGCCGAGTCAACTGAAATTCCTACATCTGCTGTATGCAGCGCAGGCGCATCATTTATTCCGTCGCCCATAAATCCAACCACATTACCTGCTTTTTTCAGACATAGTATAATACGTTCCTTCTGATTAGGTTCAACATCTGCAAAAATATCAGCCTTAGCTCCCTGTTGCATAATAGCCCCATCAGTCATTTGACGAAGTTGGGGGCCTGTGAGAATAACAGGATCGGGAAGTCCAATTTGTTTTGCAATACTTTCCGCAACAAGTGCATTGTCACCTGTTATGAGTCTTAACTGAACCCCTAACTGCTTTAATTTACCAATCGTTTCATGCACATTTTGTTTCGGAGGATCAAACAGGGTGATAAATCCAAGAAAAATCATTTTATTTTCCTGGTCTCTTGTAAAATCGGTTTCATTGCCGGTGATTTTGTATGCAATTCCCAATACACGGTAGCCCGCTTCACTTAACCTGCGGTATTGATCCAGGATAAATTCCTTTTTAAGATCTATGGATATCAGTTCTCCATTTTCGGTTTCAACCCTGTCACAAATTTCTATGATGGAATTAAGTGCACCTTTCGTGACAACAAAATTTTCTTTGTCATTCCTGACCTGTATGCTGAGTCTTTTACGGATGAAGTCGTAAGGTATTTCGCATTGGACCGTATATTGGGTAACGGGTGCTTTGTAATTAGCGCAAATCGCTTCATCAATGGGATTACGAAATCCCTGTTGTAAGGAAGCGTTCAGTGCTGCAAACTTCATTGTTTTTTCGGAATGATTTCCATTGATGTCCAGCGCATCTTTTATGGTTACTTTCCCTTCTGTGATAGTCCCCGTTTTATCTGAACAAAGAATATTCATGCTGCCAAAATTCTCAATAGAAGATAATCGTTTTACAATCACTTTCTTTCTTGCCATGGCCCTTGCACCTGTGGCCAGATTTACTGTGATGATAGCCGGCAGAAGCTGTGGCGTTAATCCGACTGCCAGGGCAAGTGAAAATAGAAATGAATCCAGTGCGGGTTTATGTAGAAAAACATTAATGGCAAAAATGAGAATGACAAGTATCATCGTAATCTCCATCAGCATATAACCAAAGCGCCGGATACCTTTTTCAAAATCTGTTTCAGATGGTCTGATGCGCAGGCGATCAGATATTTTACCGAACTCTGTCAGTTTGCCTGTGCGAATGACAAGGGCCCTTGCCCTTCCGCTTATAACATGTGATCCCATGAAGAGGGAATTGCTTCTTTTTGACAAAGGCGTATCAACCGGAATAACGCCGCTATTTTTTTCAACGGGAAATGATTCACCCGTAAATGCAGCTTCATCAATAAATAATTCTTTTGATTCCAGTATTAAACTATCGCCAGGAATAACATCTCCTGCGGAAAGAACAACAATATCGCCGGGAACTACTTTTTCTATTGGCCATTCATTCTCTGAACCATCCCTAAGAATCCGGCAACGGATCTGCACCATTTTCAGGAGCTCTTCAATGGCATTCGCTGCACCACGTTCCTGCCAGTAACCGAGAAAACTGCTGATCAATATAATAACCAGAATTATAACAGCATCGGTTAAATCTCCCAGTGCCATAGAAAGTATGGCGGCTGCGATCAGCAGCAGAGTAATGGGACTTTTAAATTGCGAAAGAAAAAGAATGAATCCTGAAGAATTTGATTTTGCCTTCAATGTATTCGAACCATATTTCTGCAGGCGCGAATCAGCATCCGTAGCGGATAACCCATTTCCCGAACTGGAAAGTATTTTAAATGCGGATTCAGGGCTGAGGCTCCAATAATTGTCTAAGGAAGGGTCCATGTAAGGGGCTTATTCCTGACAATAATAACGATACCCTTCGAGATCATTCCTGTTTTATATGTTAATGATAAGATCAGGTGACGTTGACAGTTTTTTCCCATCCCGTCTCTTTAAGGGCCGGATCATTTTCTTTTTTGAGAAAATCTGCATTGGCGAATGATTCCGCATCCCAGGTTAATATGGCATCATCAGGAACCATTTCAACAGGAACCTTCCATGAAGTCGAAGTTTCATTATAGGCAGGATTCGATTGGGAGTTATAGCATGAAATGATGGACCAGCGCGGATCCGGAGATAGATTCGCTTCTGACCGGTGAAGAAGATTACTATGAAAAATCAATGCATCACCCGGTTCCAGTTCACTGTATACCAGTTCCATCGTTCTGAGCGCATTATTAACCATGACCATGTCCGCGCCTACCTGTTCACCTGAAAATCCATGATTCACTCTCCCCAGTTTGTGCGAGCCCTTTATTACCTGCAAACATCCATTTTCCTTATTTGCCCGGGTCAATGCAATCATTACACTAATCAACTGGTCGGGATACATGAATTGATTTTTATACCAGTATCCATAATCCTGGTGCCATTCCCAGGCACCGCCGACCCTGGGTTCCTTCTGCATTAATTTGGAATGAAAATGACAAACAGGCGCATCACTGTCGAGCAATTGGGCGACAGCCTTCACCATTCTTTCGCTCCTGGTCAGATAACCAAATACATCGTTGCCCGGTGTAAACCAGAGAGAGAGTTTGGTTTTTTTACCCGAAAGATCATTTAAATCCAGCGCGTTCTTCGTGATGGAACTGTCTTCAATGGCAGTAACATATAATTTATCCGTCTCCTGTTTGCTGCAAAAACTTTTTATAACGACATACCCGTCTTTATGAAATGATTTTATCTGTTCCTCTGAAAGTTTCCTGAACGACATGGCTTTATCGATTAATGTGATTGATGCTAATAAAAATGAATCAAAAGGTAAAAATTATTTATCAGATGGCCAAGAGCAAAATACGGGTCAATATGTTGAATATCAAATGACTACATATTTATAACATGACTGTATATTCACTATCGAAGTTTTATTTTAATTTACAGCAGGACCCCTTCCCCGAAAACTACCAGTTGAAATCCTCTTATCTTTCTGTTTACTTTCTCTGATAAATAGCGATTTATATAAAGTACCCTTCGAAAATTTGCAGGTAGTAACAAGGAATGTCATTAACCCTCTAAATCAATTGTATGAGAAAGCTTCTTATTTTCTTATTGATTTTAATTTTCCTGTTTTTCCTGTATTGTTTTTTTATTAAAAAAGGAGGTTGTTGTATCGGCAGCAAAATTTCACCAGCTGATTCCACCAAAACCGTTGAACATTGGATTAACTGGAACATTCTATTTACAACTGGTTCTATTGCAAACAGTGCTCAGACAATTCAACAGTTTGAAGATTCATTGAATAAATATGCGAAAGGTTATAATCCAACTGCCAGTCTGAGTTTTAAATATCATCATTGCCCCTGCGATACTTTGTTGACAAATATGGATGCTACCCTGG
>DATHNR010000340.1:0-9728 GCA_035485835.1 Puia sp. | reverse complement strand
TTACCTTATTCTTGTACCTCCTGTCAAATTTGGAAGCTGCTGCCACGATTGCTATTTTCCATACCTACTTAAGATCAGCATTTTACAAAATTCCATAATATTATATTGAAGCCTTCTATTAACTAATAAGTTAGTTATATTTATATTTGCTCAACTTTGAGGGAGTTATGCTAAAAAATTATTTCAGGATCGCAGTAAGAAATATTCTTAAGAACAAAGTTTTCAGCAGCATCAATATCATGGGCCTGGCAGTCGGTATGGCTGTCGCCCTGCTTATTGGCTTGTGGATTTGGGATGAGATTTCCTTCAATCATTATCATAAAAATCATGCGAGACTGGGAGAAATTGTTTCCATTGAAACTTTTAATGGCGAAACAAATACGGATGAATTTTCTTCTGTTCCCATCGCAGCCGCTTTAAGGAATAATTATCCGGATGAAATTAAATATGCATCACTAACCCGGGAATTGAACGCCGGGCTGATGGTCGGTGATAAAAAGATTAATGCTTATGGATTTTGGGCCGAATCTGCATTTCCATCGATGCTTACCCTGAAAATGATAAAAGGGAATTACAATCATTTCAATGATCCTTCATCCATCCTGATCAGCGAATCACTTGCTAAAAGCCTTTTCGGAAATAGTGACCCCATAAATAAAATCGTTTCCGTCAACAGGGAATTTGAATTAAAGGTTTCAGGTGTTTATGAAACCCTGCCATTCAATACTAATTTTCGTGATATTCAATTCCTCGCTGCATGGGAGAATAAAAACAATACAGGAACTACGCATAACGACGATTGGCTCGATCATCATTTCCAGGTATATGTGCAGCTGCAGGATAATGCTTCTTTTACCGTCATTTCATCCAAAATAAAGAATCTGAGCAAACCCCATATTGCAGGAGGATGGGAAGAACTCATGATACATCCGATGGACAAATGGCATTTGTATACCAATTTTAACGGTGAAAATGGAAGAGGGGAGGGACGAATTCAGTTTGTGTGGTTATTCGGGATTGTCGGTGTTTTTGTATTGTCACTTGCCTGCATCAATTTTATGAATCTGAGCACAGCGAGAAGTGAGAAAAGAGCCAAAGAAGTTGGTATTAGAAAAACGATGGGTTCACTGAGACGATATTTAATTATTCAGTTCATTGGTGAATCCCTGTTGATGACATTTTTTGCATTGATTATTGCACTTATTATTGCACTGATTTCTCTTCCCTCATTTAATCTTCTGGCAGGAAAACATTTATTTATTCCTTTTCTTCATTATCCATTTTGGATCTGTATACTTGGGTTTACTTTTCTTACCGGGTTTTTAGCAGGCAGCTATCCGGCGTTCTTTCTTTCAGGGTTCAAGCCTGTAAAAGTTCTTAAAGGAAATTTCAAGATCGGGAAACTGGCTTCCCTTCCACGTAAAGTAATGGTCGTTCTGCAATTTTCAGTTTGTATGGCCCTCATTATTGGAACCATCATTGTCTATCAGCAGATCCAGTTTGCCAAAAACAGACCATTAGGATATTCTACGCAGAACCTGATAATGACTGAAATGAAATCAGAATCGCTAAGAAAACATTTTGACGCATTACGAAATGACCTGTTGAGGACAGGTGCTGTAGAGAATGCAGCCGAATCTTCAAGCCCTTCTACAGAAGTCAGGAATGCTATGATGGGTTATAGCTGGAAAGGCAAAGATCCTAATAATCTGGCCATTATTGGGACTGTATTCGTCAGCTATGATTACGGGAAAACGATGGACTGGAAATTATTGGATGGGCGTGATTTTTCAAGAGATTTTCCTGCCGATAGCGGCGCTTTTATATTGAATGAAGCTGCAGTCAATTTTACGGGATTGAAAAATCCGGTAGGCCAGGTGATTCACTGGCGGAATAAAGACAATCCTATTATTGGCGTCGTTAAAGATATGATCATGCAATCTCCTTATAAATCTGCTGACCCTACTTTTTTTACACTCTTTGATCGCAGGAATGTATTTGTATTGATCCGATTGAAAAAAACCATTTCAACACCCCTGGCAATATCCAGGATAGAAAAAGTATTTAATGCATACGATCCGGATACTCCATTTGATTATGCGTTCACCGCAGATAATTACAATCTAAAATTTACAGATGAAGAGCATATGGGAAATATATCAACCGTCTTTTGTGTTCTTGCGATTTTTATTTCCTGTTTGGGGTTATTCGGTCTGGCTTCATATATAGCAGAGCAGCGAACCAAAGAAATTGCAGTTAGGAAGGTTCTGGGCGCTTCTGTAATAAATCTCTGGAAACTGCTTTCTTCAGAATTTATAATACTGGTATTCATTTCCTGTGTGATTGCCACTCCCATCGCCTGGTATGCTCTTCACAAATGGCTGCAGGGATACGATATCAGAACAACGATCTCTATTTGGGTATTTGTAATAGTAGGTGCCGGCACTTTATTGATTGCCTTGCTTACAATAAGTTATCAAATTCTTAAAGCTGCGATTTTGAATCCGGTTACACAATTAAGATCTGAATGACTCGAAAATGAGTAGTTTTGATCTGAATATTTAAGTCCCAATTATGCAACTCACAGCCAAACTCATCCAGCTTCTTCCGCAGCAAACCGGAACCGGTAAAAACGGACAATGGAAAAAACAGGATATGATTGTTGAAACAGAAGCAACTTATCCTAAAAAAATTTGCGTTTCGGTATGGGGAGATAAAATTGATACTGCAGGTATTCAACCGGGTAATCTTCTGAAAATCGATTTCGATGTAGAAAGCAGGGAATTCAATGGACGTTGGTATACAGATGTTAAAGCTTGGAAAATTGAAGTTGCGGGAAGTACTTCTCCCGCAGGTGTTGAAAAACTAACGAGTAATATAGGCCCGGAAAATACAAATAACGACGACGATCTTCCTTTTTAGTAAATAGATTCCAGATCCTGTGATTCGTTTTAAAAAATGCAACCAATGCGGTTGTTCCCCTCATTAAGGATCACAGATATTCTTCAATTACCTCGGATTTTCTGGAACTTTAATTAAACTTACCGGTCTGATAATAGACGTGAACCATATTTCAGGAAATAATCCGGCTGACAAACACCTGGTTGACCGGGTTTTACGCGGAGATACCCGCGCTTTTGGGATCATTATAAAAAATACTGAAAACCTGGTGGCACAGATCGTTTTCAAAATGATTCCTGTGGCAGAGGACCGCAAAGATCTGGCGCAGGATATCTATATGAAAACATTCCATAACCTCGCAGGTTTTAAATTTCAGTCCAAACTCTCCACCTGGATCGCCCAGATTGCTTATAATTCCTGTTTATCCTGGATTGAAAAGAAAAAATTAGTGCTGCCTGGAAATCTTCATGAGGATGAAGAAATCTACGAGACAACAGTAGCAAAAGTCTATAATAATATAGCAGTCGGTAGTCTTTCTGAAAATCTGTTTTCTCAAAAAGAACTATCCCTCATCCTTCGCAAAGAAATTGAAGGATTACCGGCTATTTACCAAACCCTGATCACATTATTCCACCATGAATCGATGAGCTATGAAGAATTGTGTCAGATCACAGGTTTGCCTGAAGGAACGGTTAAAAGTTCCCTGTTTCGGGCGAGGAAAATGCTGAAAGAAAATTTATTGTCTAAATATCAAAAGGAGGCGCTATGAATAATATTCATCCTTACGAAAAGGAATTACAGCAATACGCTCTTGGCAAGTCAGATGCCGACCCAAAGGTTATTGCTCATATTGAATCATGCTCCGATTGTCGGGCGGAAGTTTCGATGTACCAAATGTTATTTTCAGAAATAAAAGAACAACCCGCACCAACCTTTGATTTTGATCTTCAGGAGTTCGTATTATCTAAACTGCCGAAGCCTCAAACCCGCATTTCTACCGATGATATCATCGCGGGTTTCCTGGTCATATTCACTTGTTCCTGTATTGGTATTCCTCTTTATATATTCCGGAAGTTCATTCTGAATACTTTTATTGATATTCCTCCCATTTTCATTTATTCAATCATCATCAGTACAACAGGGATCCTTATCATTAAAATAATATCCTTATATAAAAAGTACCTTAAACAAATGCATCTTTTAAATTTTAATTGATTGCGGGAACAATTTATAATCATACCGGTCTAATAACTAATCAATGAAATCAAAATGAAAAAAATAAGTTTAACTTCTGTTGTTTTACTACTGGCTATCGCCACTCAGGCGCAGGATCATGTAAATTTTGAACCATTTAAAGACAGGGACTTCTTATTCGATGTTTTACATATTGGCACCATGCTGATTGCCATTTACCTAATAGCTTCCTTCATCCTTCAAATATTCAAGGCCGGTATGACCGCCCGTATCAAGAACAGAATACTGGATAAAGGCACTGAGGAAAACATTGTAAAAGAAATTTTGCAACCCGACAAAAAGGAAAACAAAAATTATATTCTGCAGTGGTTTTTTATTATGCTCGCCATTGGTGTTGCTTTTTTACTTCTTATGATCACCAGCCCTTTTGGATTGCATTCTCTTGCAATCATTGCATTTAGTATAGCGGCCGGGTTTGGAGCATATTACTATTTTACCAGGCAGGATAGGGATCGTTGATTGTTGGCGGTTGACAGTTGATCCCGCACGTGCGGGAACGGTTGACGGAAAATTTAAAAATATACAATGAAACTGATTTTTTTTCTAATAGCTTTTTGCCTGATTACCATTCGCTTTTATTTTTCATGGTCTGGTAAAGTCAGAGAAAAAAGAGGCATGTCTGAAAGTAATATGGTTATTAAATCAAATGATTTTTATGAAGAGATAAATTACCTGGGAAAGTTCCAATTATCGGATGACGAATCAGGATTCAAATCCATTTCACCGGGAGGCTATTTTAAATTTCGTCTGAATGATGTAAAAGTGAAAGCTGAGAGTAACCTGAGAGGGGAGATTGAATACAAGATCTATGATGGCAAAAATGACATCCCTTTGAACGAAGAAGGAAAATCAATCGTGTCAAAAGCCGTTCATGAAATGATTTACTGGGGTTATGATGCCGAGGAAAGGGTGGAACGCGTTTATCAGAAAGGAGGAAGTCAGGCTTTGATAAATGAAATGGATAGTGTAAAACCAGATTTCGTAAAGATCCTGTATCTGAACAAGCTTTTTTCAATCGATTCTCTTTCATCTGAATCTAAGGGGCTGGTAGTAAGAAAAATAAAGTCGTTGGGTTCGGATATGGACAAGTCTCAGTTTATAAGTAAAATTACGGCAAACCAGTTTAAAGATTCAGCTGTTACAGCTGCTTGTTTTGACATCATCAGGGGAATGGGTTCAGATATGGATAAGATTAATTCCCTTCATCATATCATCGACCAGGATTCGCTTAGCTCGGGGAGCATTATTATCATTTTGAACCTGGGTAATAATATGGGATCTGATATGGATAAATCAAATCTATATGGAGAACTGATCGATAAAAGTTTTATCAAAGATTCACTTTTTGACAGCCTCGCTGTATTTGTTTCCAGAATGGGATCTGATATGGACAAAATAAACCTCTATAAAAAAATGCTTGGTTTAAATACAATTACGGAAAATCAATATATAAATCTGATTAATCAATCGACGTCATTGGGTTCTGACATGGATAAATCTAATTTACTAATAGAAATTTCAAAGAAAATGCCAAGAACTGAACCTATAAAAGCCGCCTACACAAAAGCAGCTAAAACAATTGGTAATGATAATGATTATGGCAGAGTTATGCGGGCACAGGAATAATCAGTCAACTCCAAATGCATATATGGTATAAATAGCAGTCCTTGCGCCCTGCATTTTTACCGACATCATATTCATAAAACCGTATTCACCGGGAGGTAGCCTGGAGGCGGGAGTCATAATATAATTATCCGATCCGGATTTTTGAATATTGAGACTGATCTCATTGGCATTACTAGTTGATTTTGCATGACTATATACCCCACCCTGGCTGCTCAAGATTGCTTCTCTTTTCCCTTTTCTAAAATCAAACCTGTACAATTTGATCGTCATAGTGGGATCCATCATAGTCATACCCATTTTAATTGAAAAACGAATTGAATCCCCATTTTTAATTCGTAAAGGCGATTTATCACCATCCACCACGATACCTGCTTCGCTGCCTCCGTAACCAAGGGCCTTGGTTTTTGATTCCATTTGACCATCCGTCATTTCCAGAGCAATCAGTGAATCAGGACGGAAATAATAAATATGATTTAAGATCTCCGTGCCTGATGCCCCTGAATTGTTTGATTGTGCGACAACACAGTAAGTAAAAAGAAAAAGTATAAGGATTAGGGTTAATGGTTTCATGTACCAGCAAGCTATGTAAGTCGTAATCAAAAGTCAATAGAACAAAAGTTAGGTAGCCATACTCGTCTAATTAATGCTGTGGTGTAATTGTGATGATCATTTGAGTACCGGCGGAATTAATTGTCTGCGCACTGTCTTTCATTACGAAATCAAAATCATCCTGACTATTTCCAATTGCCTGGCCTCCTACTGTTTGACCAGCTCCCGAACAAACAACTTTGAAAGAGGGATAGGTTGTACCCGTGTTAAAATAATTGATTTCGACATAGGTGGGAGAACCCATTTCCGCAAGTATACTTCCCGTTGCCGAAGTAATATCCAAATAATCTCCGGTATCATTTGATGTACTGGTACAACCGTCGGATGATTGAGATCCAGGTGACACTGTTTCTGCCTGATTGTCAAAATTAGAAACCGTAACATCTTTTCCATCTTTAACTGTTACGGTAAAACTGGCGTGGTCTGAAGCTGTAAACGCGAGTCCGGGCAGTCCGCCATCTATCCGGGTATCCTGGTAATCAATGGTTATATTATAGGTAAAATTAGCCCCAACTATTCTCGCGAAATGTGTCAAAGTCAGATTATTGAATGACCCATATTTAGGATCCAGGTAGCTTAGATTTTGCAATTTAGCACTAATGGCCACATCTGTTTTCCCCCCAGGAGGCACTTGCGCAGGTGCCATATAACTACAGGATATTTTTGGGTCGCTGGTGTTGGCATTATTGCCTGGAGTGATCGTTCCAAAGGTGAAATTTCCATTCACAATATTATTAACCGTCCAATTTTTGAGTATTGCAGAAGAAACATCCGCGAAAAGGTTGCTGTTTATAATATGTCCGGCGCTATTTGTAGGTATATAATAAACAAAGTATTGTTGATGTCCACTCACTAATATTTCGTTTTTTTGATTTTCGTCACCGTTACCCTTGAAAATATAAAGATCCGGGAAAATATCCCAGTCGCTGAAATGAGTAGTAGACACAGTAAATGTTTTTGCAACTGTATCCAATACATTATTTTCTGCAATAACCCATTCCCCACTTGAATCCTGGTAAGCTATATGGGTTAATTGGGGAAGCGTACCATTCATAACAGTATCGTTATAGTGAAATTTAACGGTTACCGGATTGGCAAATTTTAATCCTTCAGGTAAGAATCGATAGGCGTCACCGATTCCTCCGGGTCCGTTGTTCGAAATATTCATAATGGTTATTGTATCACCATTTGGCAATGATCCACTTGGAAAATCGAGTTCTACCCTTCCGTCCATTGTAGTAATACTACCCCCAGCTGCAGTAATAAATTTACTTACTATGGATCCGGTAGGAAAACCTTTCGGTGTTACCAGGCCGGGAGTATTATTATTTGTATTACCATTATTGTTATTGATGTTGTTATTACTATTCGAAATAGGGCTGATGCTTTTTTTGCAACAAAATGTAACCACCATGAGTGATATGATGAATGCAATACCAGGAAATTTTTTCATTATAAAAAATTTCCAATAAAACTACAGGCATAAATAAAGTGGAACAATATAACGTTCGTTAGTCGGGAATATAACTTTTGTTATATATCAGAGGAGGTTCATCTTCTTTTGAATGGTTTGTCTGCCTGCATCAGTTTTTGCAACTGCAAGTGCTCTTTGGAAATTATGATGTGCTTTCTTATTATTTATTCCGGTATATAATTCACCCAGCAGACTAAAATAAAATGGATTTTCAGTCAGCTCTAATTTTTCTGCCTCACTGATTGCTTCCAATTTCCCTTTGATTTTTGAGAGCGCGAATGTTCTGTTCAAGGCGGCAATCGGAGAGTATTCCATTTTAAGTAACTGGTCATAGAGTCGTAAAACATTTTCCCATTTTTCTTTGCTTTCTGTTTTTTGTGTACCCCAATATGCGATACTTGCTTCGAGATGATATTTTGAAATTTCATTACCCTTCGCCGAATTTTTCAAATAATACGCTCCCTTACTGATCAGTTCAATATTCCAGAGTCCTGTATCCTGTTCTTCATACAAAACAGGTTCGCCATTTTTGTCTAATCGCGCATCAAATCGAGAGGAATGAAAACACATTAAAGCAAACAGGGCATTAACCGGGGGTTTATTGGTTATTTTATTTTCAACCAGCATATAACATAAACGCATGGCCTCCAGACAGAGGTCTTTTCTAAGGGTCATATTCTGACATTCGGAATAATATCCTTCATTAAACAATAAATAAATAGTTGTCAACACGGTCTCCAATCTCCTCTCCATAAGAAACGAAGGAGGCATCTCAATTTTAATTTTTTCCTCTCTTAGTTTTTCTTTAGCACGAAACAAACGTTTGTTGATTGTTTCTTTATTGGTAAGAAATGCATCAGCTATTTCTTCTATTCCGAATCCGCAGAGAATACGCAATGATAATCCGATTTGTGCCTCCTGGGAAATTGCAGGATGACAAATGGTAAACATCATTTGAAGCTGACTGTCGTTGATGTTTTGAGAAGATAAATCAATTTCCTGAATGTAATTTTCAGAAAGACCATTCTTCAATTCCAGGCTTATTTTATTTTGGAAAACAGCGTCCCGTTTTAAATGATTTATTGCTTTGTTCTTTGCGACATTATAAAGCCAGGCAACAGGATTTTCCGGCAATCCGTTCAATCCCCATATTTGACTTGCCGTCAGGAAAGTATCGCTGGATATATCTTCTGCAGTTTCAATCTGGTCGAATCCAAATTGTTTACAGAGAACCGATACTATTTTCCTGTATTCGCTTCTGAAAAGATGCGGTATTAATTCCTGTTGCCCCATGACTTTAATGTACTCCGTCGCGTTTTGCAATCTTCCTCACCTCAACACTATTACCTTCTCCCTGTAAAACCGGGCAGCCCTTTGCAAATTCTACGGCTTCTTCTGCAGAATCCGCTTTCACCATAATATAGCCACCAATTGTTTCTTTGATTTCGCCAAAGGGGCCATTGGTTACCAGATTATTGTGCCGCACGACCCTTGCATCCTGAAAAAGTAAACCATTGCCACCCACAAATTTATTCTTTGCGGTAATACTGCCAATCCAGTCCATTGTTTGTTTCATCCATACCTGAATCTGTTCCGGTGAAGCAACTTTGTTGCCATCCTCATGCCTGAAAATTAAAATAAATTCGTCCATGACATTTGTTTTTAATCATTAAATAATGTTGCTTTCCAATATTGGAATTCAAAAAGGATCATCCCAAAGAAGCCGGCCATAAAGGCCAGGGTTACCAATGGTATAAATATCAGCATTAGATTTATCAGCCTGTATAATTTTCCCATCATCTGGTCCACCTTTTTTAAATTCCTTATGGAACTCATGACTATAACAACTCAGACTGCAGCAATT
>DATHNR010000339.1:0-8561 GCA_035485835.1 Puia sp. | reverse complement strand
ACAACCGAATTCCGGAGACGAAAAAATGAATATCCCGATTCCCTTCATAGGTAATGCAGATACACTCGAAAAAATGGTCGATCAGGGAAATATCCGGCTGGTAGTGATTGCCCTTGAAAGAAGTGACCAGCAGGAAGCCGAGCACATTGTGCAACGCCTGAGTGAAAAAGACGTGGAAATAAAAATTATACCTGATATCCTTGACATCCTTTCCGGCTCGGTAAAAACGAGCAATCTTTTTGGGGCCCTTCTCACGGATATCCACACCGGACTGATGCCCGAATGGCAAATGCACATCAAAAGACTGGTTGATGTACTGTTTTCTCTTTTCGCCCTGATTTTACTCTCTCCCCTGCTCTTATATGCCGCAATCAGGGTTAAACTAAGTTCAAAGGGGCCTGTAATTTATTCCCAGGAGAGAATGGGTTACAAAGGAAAGAAATTCATGATCCACAAATTCCGTTCCATGATCAGGGAAGCCGAACTTGAAGGACCAAGTCTTTCATCCGAAAAAGATGACCGTATTACCCGATGGGGGAAGATTATGAGAAAATGGCGAATTGACGAACTCCCCCAGTTACTGAATGTGATCAGGGGTGAAATGAGCCTGGTAGGTCCCCGCCCCGAAAGACAGTTCTATATTAACCAAATCCTGGAGATAACACCTTATTTCAAATATCTGCTAAAAGTAAAACCGGGTGTGACTTCCTGGGGAATGGTACAATTCGGATACGCAGAAAACGTTGAAGAAATGGTGGAGAGAATGAAGTACGATCTTATCTATATAGAAAATATTTCCCTCGCCCTCGACTTTAAAATCATGATGCATACTCTATTGACGATTTTTAAAGGCAAAGGGCGGTAAGTTTACAAACCGCGCTTATTTGAAAAAATTTCTAATACTACCCGTTTTATTTTATTTTCTTCAGGCAGGCGCTCAGTCCGGCTGGAAACAATCCCTTCGTTACAATCTGACCGTCAAATTCAACCTTCCCGAGAAATCGCTCGACGCCCAGATGAAATTAGAATATACCAATCATTCGCCCGACACGCTCTCTTACATCTGGTTTCATATTTGGCCGAATGCTTACCGAAACGACAGAACCCTTTACAGTGAACAATTACTCGAAAATGGGGATACACGTTTTTATTTTTCATCCAAAGAACAAAAGGGGTACCTCAACAGGCTGGATTTTCGTGTGAATGGCAGTGTGGCTTCCATGCAGGATCATCCGGAATATATTGATGTAGTGAAATTAGTCCTCCCCAAACCCCTTTTGCCAGGTGACAGTATTTTAATTTCTACTTCCTTCCACCTGCGCATTCCATTTGATTTTAATGGTAACGGATACAGCCCACATCATTTTGAATTAAGAAACTGGTATCCTGAACCCGCTGTTTATGACAAATATGGCTGGCATCCCATGCCCTTCCTCGTGCAGGGAGGAGCATATCACGAAGCGGCTGATTTTGTTGTAGAAATCGAAGCGCCATCTACTTACCTTATAGCCACTGGAGCAATTACAGATACAATCTCACATGGGGCAACCGAAAATCTGTATCGTTTCTCCCTTGAAAATGCAAACGGATTTGCATGGATTGCTGATAATCATTATCTGCTGAAAACAGATAGCACGAAAACGAATGATGGCCGGCAGATTAATATCCGGTATTTTTATTCAGGTTCAAATTCGGGCATCGTTGACAAAGTATTTGATAATGCTAAAAATGAAATGAAGCTCCTTTCAGAATGGTTCAGTCCCTATCCTTCGAAAACCCTGACTATCGTGGAATCGGAACCAATGAAAGATCAGAATTTCACAGGGATGGTTTGCATCGGGAGGAAAATAAACGCCTGGAAGCCTGCACTTAGAAAAGGTTTGCTGGGACAATGGTTTCAAGCCATCCTTATGACAGACCAACGATCCCAGCCCTGGTTTTCAAAAGGATTCATCAGTTACTATAATCAACGGCTTTTTAATCCTACGTTCAATGCAGGTTATGAAAGTCAACTGTACCATAATAATAATCTTTGGCTCAGAGTAGCGGAAAAGGAAAGAACAACCCAGCCCATTAAAACACCATCTCCCGAATTCAGTACAGAGAATGATTCGCTCATTCCATCCAATAAAGCCGGGCTTTGGCTTTCAATCCTCAGGGATTCAGTAGGAATGAATCGTTTCGATCAAAACATGCTGAATTATTTCTCTTACTGGAAATTTAATCATCCCTATCCGGAAGATTTTCAAAAGATAATGGATTCTGTTTCAGGAAAAAACCTTCAGCCCCTGTTTGACAAATTGAACGACAATGAGTCCCTTTTTGATACTTCAATAAAACGGACCATAAAGCCGGCATTTATTTTTTCTGCCAGGAACAGCTGGAAATACAATTATATCGGACTGGCGCCTGTACCAGGTTATAATGAATATGATGGTTTTATGCTTGGCGCCATGATCCACAATATCAACCTCCCTGAAAATAAATTTGAATTTCTTTTCTCTCCCATGTATTCTTTCGGATCACAAAGACTCGTCGGACTCGGCAGGCTTGGTTACTCCTGGTATCCGGATAAAAAATTCAGCCGCGTCAGCATTGGGATCAATGGCGCACATTTCGATACTAATAAAGCCACGGACAGTTCAGGAAGTTTGCTTTATGAAAATTTCTCGAAACTGGTTCCCTACATCAGGATAGATTTTAGACCTGCCAGTCCGAGAAGCACTATCAGTAAGTGGATGGACTTTAAAACTTACCTGATAAAAGAAATCAATTATGAACAGTTCAATGTTTCTTCACAGGATTCTCTCATTCATCCAAATTCAACAAGCAGTAGTTTCAGGTATGTAAATCAATTTAGTTTTAACCTGGCGGATAGCCGGATTCTTTATCCTTATGATTTTCGTGCGGAATTCCAACAGTCAGAACTCTTTTATCGTATTAATCTGCAGGCAAACTATTTTATGAATTATCCGGACGGTGGCGGATTGAGAGTTCGCTTTTTTGCTGCCAAATTTGGCGTCTGGAATGAAAATAACAGTTCGCAGGTTGTAAGATATGAACCCAAGTTATTAGGCGTTAATGGTGACGAAGATTATTTATATGAAGACTATTTCATAGGCCGTTCCGCTTCTTATGCCATTGAAAAATCTTCCATTCCCAATGCAGGCTTACCCGCACAACAGATCATGAACCGGGATGGAGGGCTGAAATTGCGTATTGATGACTATGATTATGTTCAGGGTAAATCTGCTGACTGGGTAAGTTCACTGAATTTTAATACCAGTTTACCTGCAAACCTGTTTCCTTTTCCTGTTCCAATCAGAATATTTTTTGACGTTGGAACCTATGCTGAAGCCTGGCAAAATAATCCACCTACAAGTCATTTTCTGTATGTCGGAGGAATTCAGCTAAGTTTATTCCACAACCTGCTGAATATATACGCACCGCTGTTTTACAGCAGCGATTTTAATCAGGCACTGGCATCAACTAATTTTGGCAGAAGAATTTCTTTCAGCATTGATATTCAAAATATCAATTACAAAAAGGTTATACGAAAAGTTGCCGATCATGATTGAATCTGCTCCGGATATCAGGTACCTGCACAGAAATGAGATCGATACTGAAAAATGGGATCGATGTATCATCAATGCTCCGAATGGACTGATCTATGCCCGCTCTTTCTATCTGGATTCAATGGCTAAAAACTGGTCGGCCCTGGTGGAAGGCGATTTTCAGAATGTAATGCCGCTCACATGGAATAAGAAATTCGGATTTACATATTTATACCAGCCTTATTTTACAAAATCCCTTGGAGTTTTTGGTCAGAGTTTAGTTCCTTTTGAAATATCATCTTTTTTACTCGCGATCCCGAAAAAATATGCATATTGGGATATTGACCTGAATGAAAACAATTTTGTATCTATAGAAAATAAAAATTTAATAATAAACCAATATCCAAGAACCAATCATTTCCTTTCACTCCATGAAGATTATGGGCGATTGAGGCAACAATATAAACGCCTGGCGAGCCGTATGAGGAAAAAAGCAATCGAGAGTCAACTGGAGATTGTAAGAGGTGAGGATCCTTCTTTAATCATAAGTTTATACAGGAAGGATTATGCCCGGCTTCATCCTTCAATTAAAAATACCGTTTATGAGAAATTAACGAGTTGTCCGGCCATTGCATTTAAAAACAATCTGGCAGAAACATACCTGGCAAAGTCAGCCTCAGGAGAAATATTGGCTTATTATATTATACTACAGGATGAAAAATTTGTTTATTCACTGCTTGGAGGCAGCACGGCAGAGGGTAAAAAACTTGGGGCTTTTTATTTATTGACGGATGCAATCATTCAGGATCATGCCGGTGTAAAAAGAACATTCAGATTTGAAGGTTCAGATATTCCCGGCATTTCTTTTTTTGATGCACTATTTGGCTCTGAAAAAATTTCCTACCAGCATCTTGTCATGAATAATCTGCCCTTTCCATTCAGATTATTTAAATAAAGGATCATGATAAAAAAAGAACACTATCGTATTCTGTTTATCATCCTGGGATCAGTAGCCCTGAATTTCCTGAACTCTCCCCTGTCTGAAATATTTTCAGATGATAAAGAAATATTCAAATATGCCGGCCTGGTTATATATAAAGGCGGAGTGCCATACCGTGATTTTTTTGATCATAAACCTCCCCTGATATATTTTTTCAATTCTTTAAACTGGTATATCAGTCCCTGGTTCACCTGGTTAATGGATACCTTTTTAATTCTTCTTGCAACCATTCTTTTCTACTGGTTGTGCAGGAAAAATAAGTTGTCATGGCCTTGGTTTCTCCCGGTAATTTTTAATTTACTGATCAGGTACAGTCTCGTTTCATTTGGAAACGGTATGACCAGGGAATACACGACTGCCTTTCTCCTCATCTTTTTTTGTGTGATGCAGGGTAATGCGCGATACAAGTATTTTATATTAGGGCTTCTTACTGGTCTTACCTGCTGGATGCAGCAGGACGCCCTTATCACACTCGCTCCCTTTTTCATCTATTCAGTTTTTACCAGGGAAGGAGCAGGTCTTTCCAAACCAGGCGAAAGGATTTTGTCCATTACCGCCGGCTTTTTAACCATTACAGTTCCACTGATTTTTTACTTTGTTTCACACCAGTCGCTGTCTTATTTGTGGAAAGATGCTTTTTTATTTAACCTGAATGCACCCGGTAAATACGTGAATATTTACGAGAAAATAAAATCGGTCAAACATGCCATTCATGAATCCGAATTTGAAATGGCATTTTATACATCACTCATACTCGGAATAATTGCATTATTTCGAAAAACTAAAAAACAAGGACTTTTATACGTAGCTCTATCAGGAATTGTACTTTCTTTTGCCGGAGAATATTTATCCGGCAGGTTATCATCAGGAAATGCTTTTATTTATTACCTGCTTCCGCTGGCTGCAACAATTCCTATCCTGGTTTATACAGTTTTCGTCGGATCGCCGGTTTCATTTCTTCAGGATAAAACAGCCCAGCTCACTTTATATCTTATCCTCAGCTCAACATTATTCCTGGGAACACTGAGATATGCATCAGGATTTCGATTTTCTATCCATAACAAAAACTGGATTGCAGATATTCCTGAAGTTGAATACCTGGACAGCCAGTCCCTGAATGATTACCAGTTATTTGTTTTCGACGATTCCAACCTCATTTATCTTTATAATGAACATAAAATTCTTGCGCCCTCCCCATGGATCTACCATTATTTCTGGAACTGGAGTCCGGACTGGGATAAGGATAACAGAATCCTACATACTATTATCCAAAATCTGCAAACACATAAAACCCGGTTTATACTGGATTGTTCTGATGCAAGGAATGATATGAAAAATAAAACAGCCTATGCGGAATGGCAGCAATTTCTTCAGGATAATTATTCAGTGGTGATAAAAGATACTTTAAACAGGAAGTTGTGGAGGATCCAATAGTTCTTCAGCAATGGCAAGGTCGAGCGGGGTGGTTATTTTAATATTGTCTTCCTCTCCTTCAACCAGATGAATGGAATGCCCTGCAGCTTCTGCCACCGAGGCATCATCTGTAAATGCTTCCTGGTAAACAACCTGATAGGCAGACAAAATAATATCACTCAGAAATGTTTGTGGCGTCTGCACCATTTTCACATCCGTTCTCTTGATAGCTCTATACCCTGAATCACTCAGAATGCGGATACTGTCTTTGGAATCGATACATGGAATTGCCGATCCGAATCGCAGGGTTTCTTCATAACAAAGGTGGATCAGTGAAGGGCTTAACAGACAGCGAACGCCATCATGTACAAATATTACAGATTGTTCCTTTATCAGGGCAAGTCCGGTTTGCACGGAATGGAAACGGGTGGCTCCTCCCACAATGGTCTGAATCGGATAAAGTGAATTGATTTCATCACAAATAGCCCTTCCCGGGTCATAATAATCAGTTGGCAGCACAAGAATAATATGGATGTCTTTATAGGATTTCAGAAATGCATGCAGGGTATACCAGAGAATAGGTTTGTCATGTATAAGAAGAAACTGTTTGGGCAATTCACTACCCATACGTGTGCCAGAGCCGCCCGCAACAATAACAGCATATTTTTTCATAAAGTATACCGGGGCATATTTATTTTTCAATTAATAAGCGCTGGCATTCCCTCAAAAGCTTTGCCTTATCAATAGCCACCGTGCCCACAGATTCACAAACAATACCGCCTGCAAGGTTTGCAATTTCTGCCATCATTTTCGTGTTGCGGGTTAATGTATAAATAAGTGTGGCTACAGCAATTACAGTATCACCTGCCCCTGATACATCAGCTACGTTCCTGATATGTGAAGGGACCATGCGCGATTCTTTCCCGTCTTTATAAAAAACACCTTTCTCGGACAAGGTGATAAATGAAATTCTGTGATTCAGTTCATCTACCAGTTTTTGATGGATATGTGTAAGTATACTTTCATTTATTTCTTCTATTAATAAATTTAAAGCATCCCGGGCTTCTTTCAGGTTGGGCTTGAATATATCCACCCCTTTGTATTTAAAAAAATGCTTCCTTTTAGGATCCACAGAAGTGATCACGGAATTTTTTCTGCAGATTTCTATAACTGAATGAATAATTTTTTCAGTAAGCACTCCTTTATTGTAATCTTCAAATATGATAGCTGCAGGAGATTCCTCCCTGATAAATCTTTCAACCTGTGCAATCAGTTTTTGTTCCTGTTCATTTTCCAGCGGTTGCAGGGTTTCCGAATCAAGCCGCATCATCTGCTGGTTGCGGCTGATGACGCGCATTTTGTTTGTTGTGATACGACCGGTCGATTTCAGAAGATAGGCTGTTTCAATTTTATTTTCATTGAGCAGGCCGGTGAGTATCTGTCCATCATCATCATCGCCGATTACTGAAAAAACAGAAACGGGAGTTCCAAGAGATGCCAGATTCAGAGCCACATTCCCGGCGCCTCCGATTCGATACTCTTTCCTGTTAACGGTTACAACGGGGACAGGAGCTTCGGGTGATATTCTTTCTACATTTCCCCACCAATAAGTATCAAGCATCATATCGCCAATTACGCCGATCTTAATACTTGAAAAACTTTTAAACAGCTCTTTATAATCAACGGAAGAGGACATATTATTCAATCTGATTTTTCCTGTTCTCTGCATTCGCAATATAATACAATGGAATTCCCAGCAGCGCGATGATGAGTCCGGGCCATGTAAATTCCGGTTTATAAATAATCAGGAGTACGCAAAAACTTGTTCCCATCAAAATATATAAAGCCGGCAAAAACGGGTATCCAAATGCTTTATAGGGTCTGGGCATGTCGGGTTTCTTTTTTCGAAGGATAAAAATACCCAGAATAGTCAGCACATAAAAAATAACAACCACAAAAGAAATCATATCCAGGAGATCGCCGTATTTACCACTCAGACATAAAATGGAAGCCACGATGAATTGCGCCCACAACGCCCATTGCGGAACGTTATTATTGTTGAGTGTACCGGCCCTTCTGAAAAACAACTTATCCTTTGCCATGGTATAATAAACCCTGGCACCCGCAAGTATCAAACCATTGTTACATCCGAAAGTAGATACCATGATGAGAACTGCAATAATATAGGTTCCGGATTTTCCAAAAATCACCTGCGAAGCGGTTACAGCAATACGGTCTTTTTCTGCATGCGCAATTTCATTTAATGGCAACACGGCAACGTACATCAGGTTTGCACAAACATAAATGATGGTTACAATGAGTGTTCCGAGAAAAAGTGAAAGCCCGATATTTTTCTGGGGGTTTTTTATTTCGCCTGCGATGAATGTAACATTGTTCCAAGCATCACTGCTGAAAACGGAACCCACCATTGCCGCAGCAATACCTCCAAACAGTGCAGCGCCTCCTATTGAATTTATATTGAAACCATAAGAGGGATTGCAAATATCCTTCAGAGTTGTTTTCGTAGCATGCCAGGCAGCAGTCCAGTTCGCGTGCCATACTTCAGGATGAAAAGCGATAAAGCCCGCTATGAT
>DATHNR010000338.1:0-3249 GCA_035485835.1 Puia sp. | reverse complement strand
ACGCCTTACGCCTTACGCCTTACGCCTTACGCCTTACGCCTTACGCTTTACGCTTTACGCCTTACGCCTTACGCCTTACGCCTTCTACGGTTTCGCACACTCAAGCCCCTGATAAAGCTTAATCAGTTTTTGCCATACAGGATCGGTCATTGGTTTGGGGGAGATTTCAAAAAAGATATAAGAATGATTTTTATCCGGACAGTTCTTTTTATGAATCAGCGCATTCAAAACCATGGACGTCTGCGTCATATAATCCAGCATGCTGATCGTTCCTGAATATGTTTGAAGGTCGCCTTTTTCCGTATTTGCGACATGAATACTTACAATAGTAGGCTGTAATTTACTTTCGGGTATTTTCCTCGGACCAATATTTCTTGCAATCAAACCGGCATAATAAGATTTAAGATATTTTTCAAGAATAGATGTATTGAGTTCAGCATTTCCTTCCGTCCACCACAAAAATGCATAGGTCCAGTATTCATCTGACTTTACATCTCCCCATCCGGCTGCGAACCGCACGTCTTCAACTCCTTTATAATTTATATCTGTAGCAAAATCAGGCGGCATGGAGAACCGTTCTACGGACCATTTTTCAGGAACGGGTAAAAGATAAGTTGGGGAATAAGTTTCCGGATTAAATATCTTTAATTTCAGTTTCATCCACTGAATACAATCGACTTCATCCGGTAGTGACCAGGAAAAAGGCGTTCTTTTCCCGTTGCTCCTGATGCCCGGTTGTTTGGAAGAAATAAATTCTGCATCATTATTTCCTTCCAGCAATAATCTTTTAACCATTTCAGATCCATCAGGAATATACGTATCATAATAACTGTTCCGGTGATTTTTTAACTCCCATTCAATGTCGGTGTCGTAATAAAACCTGACAGCGACACTCTTAAGGAATTGCTCATTGCCAGGTATTGGAGCATCTTTATTGAATGGAGATGACTGAATATATTTTTCAGGGTGCTCAGCATAGCTGCCATATTCTTTTGTCAGTGCATCCAAAATATATTTGGCATCAAGGACATTTCCCTGGAAATAATTCTTTTTAATCTCAGCCTCACACCAATGCACCAGGCCCGGCAGATCAACAGGACAATTGATCACATATATTGCTTTGGGCAAGAGAGGAAATTGTCCCGGGTTTCCATAGCACATTTCCGTATAGCGTAGAACTATATTGCCGGCATAACCTAAAGCGCCAAAGGCAAATACGGAAGTATCCGCTGAATAATGATGAATAACATTCTTCAGAATAGTATTGATCCTGTTAACAGAAACCGTGTCGGCTGAAAGTTCCGGTCCCAGGGAAGCAACAATGGTCAACAGGTCATTTCCATAGGCAACGTTCTGAAGTTTAGATTCAGAAAGAATAGATTCCGGTGACATAAAACTTGCCAGTAACACCTGCACCCCTTTAATATTGCCAGATAAAGGAGGAATGCCGAGGTAATAGTCATTGGCACTGTCACTGCTGTTAAAAATAATTTTCTCAGTATTCTGACTGTTCCCAGTCTGTGGAATAATGCAACATGCTACTAAGATCGACAGGAAGAAGCGTGAGATCATAACCGATTTGAAAATTGAAAAATTATTCTGATCGTAAACTATTTACCGGATTAGTGATGGCGGCCCTGATACTTTGATAACTTACCGTTAGTAAAGTTATAAAAATGGTTCCTAACGCAGTCCACACAAATATCCATCCTGTTATTCCTGAACGGTATTCGTAATTCAGAAGCCAGTGATTCATCAAATACCAGGATAAGGGAACGGAAATCAGAAATGATATGATCACCAGGCCTACAAATTCTTTAGATAATAATCTCCATAGATTAAAAACAGAAGCACCCAGCACTTTCCGTATTCCAATCTCTTTGATTCTTTTTTCAGCAGTAAAGGAGGCCATGCCAAATAAACCGAGACAGCTTATAAAAATAGCGAGGGTCGCAAAGCTGGATGCAAGTTTCCCAATCCTTTCTTCGTCACTGAATTTTTTTGCATATTCTTCATCAACAAACTGATAAACAAACGGAGAAGATGGATCGAATTTTTTAAAAACAATAGAAATTTTTGCGAGTGCATCACTCATACTTACAGCAGGATTCACCCTGATATTTACATTATTCATATGTCCCCACCTTGGAAGCAAATAGAAGAATGATTGTTTGGCCTGATCGTAGGGAGAACTGGTAACCATATTTTTAATTACTCCGATTATATGGTATTTACCATTTCCACTCCAGTCCACTGTTTCTCCAACAGGGTTTTTCAAACCCATATATTTAACAGCTGCCTCATTTATTAAGAGAGCGGAAGAATCATTCAGATTGGAAGCAATAAAATCGCGGCCATCGACGATCTGCCACCCGATTGTTTTACCGTATTCAGGGCTGACGGACATACTTGTAAATTCCTCCTGAAGTTGCGGATCCTTTCCATTCCATTTAAATCCGCTGTTGGTATTATAAATACCGGTAATTGAACTTTCTGATTCAGAAATGGCACTTATTACACCTGTTTTGATCAGTTCATTGCGAACTACATCATACTGGCGACCGATTTCTTCTGTCTGAAGAGGGACAATGATTAAACCATTGCGGCTATAACCCACGGGCCTGTTCTTGGCATATTGTATCTGTTGAAAAACTACGAGGGTTCCGACGATTAAAATAATAGAGACTGCAAACTGAATGACTACTAATACTTTCCTGGGAATTGATGCGAAACGACCTGCATGAAATCCACCCTTCAGCACTTTTACAGGATTAAAAGAAGAAAGATACAATGCAGGATAGCTGCCGGCAATGACCCCGGTTATAATGCTGAAACCCAGACCCAGTAACCAAAAAACAGGATTGGTCCACATAACATGCATATTTTTTCCTGACAGATCATTAAAAAATGGCATCATTATTTGAACCAGTAATAATGCAAAGAAAAATGCAAGCAGGGCAATGAGTCCGGACTCAATATAAAACTGTGAGATCAATTGATTCCGAAGAGAGCCGACAGATTTTCTTATACTTACTTCCTTTGCCCTTTTTTCAGACTTTGCTGTACTCAGGTTCATAAAATTGATACATGCGAGCAGCAGAACAAAAATTCCTATGATGCCAAATAACCACACGTATTGTATAGCGCCTCCCGTATTGATACCGTTTTTGAATTCAGAGTACAGGTGCCAGTTTTTCATTGGTTGAAGAAAGAGAAGTGGTTTAAACCGGACGTCATCATTGTTCCTGA
>DATHNR010000337.1:0-2198 GCA_035485835.1 Puia sp. | reverse complement strand
TTCAAAAGTCATTTCTAAGAAAAGGAAATCTTCACTCGATCAATCCTTAACCAATTTTACGAACTTATTGGAGTCGGCTGATTTCAATCTCAACCTCAATGCCAAGCAATTGATATATAAGAAATTTTTCGCAACCAATCTGCTGGCAAATATAGAAATGAATGACTATGCAATCAATATGAAAAAAATCCAGCTCCAGCATGCGAATGGGAATATAATCATGCAGGGCATTTTAAGAAATGAATCCTCTTCCAATCCTTTTTCTTTCAGCGCACAATTAAGAAATATCAATGTGAGTAAAATATTTACAGCATTTAATAATTTTGGTTTGAAATCACCAACGGATAAAAATATCGGAGGCACTCTCACGGCTGACGTGACCATGGATGGTGGTGTAAATACAAATGCCCAGCTCATTACGGGAGAATTAAAAGGCTTCGTAAAATTTAATTTACAGAACGGACAGCTGACAAATTTTGAACCCATTCAAAAAATATCGCAGACAATCTTTAAAAACAGAAATTTTTCTGATATTCAGTTTGCCGACCTTCACGACCTGCTCGAAATTAACGGGCAGAGTATTACAGTTAACCGGATGGAAATAAGATCATCCGTTCTTTCCATGTTTGTAGAAGGCATATATAATATGAAAACCGGGCCCGATCTCAGTATTCAGGTTCCACTCAGCAACCTGAAATCAAATAAAGATTCAGTACTTACCAACAAGGGTATCTTTAGTAAAACGGGTCCCAGCGCCCGTCTTAGGGCAAAATGGGGAGAGGATGGCAAAATAAAAATATCCTGGGATCCTTTTAATAAAGCGGGGAAAAAGCTTAAAACCGAAAGCTCAAAACCTGGGAAATAATTCAGACTTTACGAATTGGGAAGTCGTTTTACATGCCGTAATCTGGAGGGTGCAAAAAGGCATGTACGAATTTTATTTCCACATCATCCACATTATCATTAATAATTCAACTCCCACATTTTTCATTTCCTACAATTCCATCCCGCATATGGCGGGACCACATTTTATTCCGGGTTTCTCTATTCCAATTATGGTTAAATTTCTTAACTTCAAGGTTCTCTAAATTCGAAAAAATGGAATTTAAGGTCCATTCAACATATGCTCCTGCCGGTGATCAGCCCGAGGCTATTCTTCAGCTTACGAAAGGACTTTTAGAAGGTGAAAAATATCAAACTTTGCTTGGTGTAACAGGTTCGGGCAAAACATTTACGATTGCAAAAGTCATCGAACAGGTGCAAAGACCGACATTGGTTCTTACACATAATAAAACGCTTGTTGCCCAGCTTTATGGCGAGTTCAAACAATTCTTTCCTGAAAATGCAGTAGGTTATTTTGTTTCTTATTATGATTATTATCAGCCGGAAGCTTATATGCCGGTAAGCGATACTTATATAGAAAAAGATCTTTCCATTAATGAAGAGCTTGACAAATTGCGTTTACAGGCAACGACGCAATTGCTGAGTGGAAGGCGCGATATTATAGTAGTCGCTTCCGTAAGCTGTATTTATGGTATCGGAAACCCGGAAGAATTCGAAAACGGGATCGTTCGTATAAAGCGGGGACAAACCATTTCACGGCAGGGATTCCTGCATTCATTAGTCAACTCACTTTATTCACGCGATCAGTACGAATTCAAAAGAGGAACTTTTAGGGTTCAGGGTGATACAGTAGATATCAATCTTCCCTATATGGATTATGGTTACAGGGTTGCTTTTTTTGGTGACCAGATTGAAGAGATAGAAAGTTTTGAATTAGCCAGCGGCAAGCGCATTATGCCAATGGATAACGCCGCCATTTTCCCATCTAATCTTTACCTGGCTCCGAAAGATATGATCACACAGATCCTTGCAGAGATACAGGATGAAATGACTGCGCAGGTAAATTATTTTAAAAGCACTGGAAAATTTATAGAAGCCCAGCGACTCAGCGAACGTGTCAACTTTGACGTTGAAATGTTCCGCGAACTCGGTTATTGCAATGGTGTTGAAAATTATTCACGATTCTTCGACAGAAGAAAACCGGGAACAAGACCATTTTGCCTTCTGGATTATTTTCCCAAAGATTTCTTATGTGTTATTGATGAAAGTCACCAGACTATACCGCAGGTAAGCGGTATGTACGGCGGTGACAGGAGTAGAAAACTTATTCTAGTCGATTATGGATTTCGCTTACC
>DATHNR010000336.1:0-2368 GCA_035485835.1 Puia sp. | reverse complement strand
AGGAGTGGCATTTTAGGTGATACATCGGTACATGCTTTCGTGGGTTCCGGATTAAATCTGCAACTGATACTATTGGTAGTTATTTTTTTCGTTCCAGCCATCATTTTATTTTTTATCCGCTATAACCGGATTCCGCACGTTGCCAGGGAAGAAAATACCTGGTCAAGGGAGTTCTGGATGTTTATTGGCGCTCTTGTTATCTTTTTATCTGCTCTCTTTATCATGGTCTTTACTTCACTTCCCGTAATCAATGATATTTTTGGAACTAAGCTGGTTAGCGGCGATGATCCGAAATTTGCATATAACAGAATAGAGATTTTTATAGCGATCATTCTTGGACTGCTGACTGCAACCGTTCAATATTTAAAATATAAAAACAGTTCACCCTCCCAGGTTCTGAAAAAAATACTACCGGTTACGATCATTGCTTTGATCATTGCAGTTTGTGTTAGTGTATTCGGAAATATTCAGTACACGGAATATGGAACAGGATACCAGGCGGCCATTCATATGGCCCTCTTTGGGGGTATATATTCCGTTCTTGCAAATGCAGCATATATTTTTAACAGCCTTAAAGGAAAAATTAAAATGGCAGGTGCATCCATTGCCCATGCCGGCTTCGGAATTCTTTTAGTAGGAATCCTGATCTCTTCATCCAAAAAAGAAGTGCTTTCTATTAATACAACCGGAATTAATATACCCTTCGATCCGAAATCAAATCAGAATCCAATGGAGAACCTGACTTTGATAAAAAATATAAAAACAGATATGGGAAAGTACGATGTTACTTATCTCAGTAATGATTCCATTAATAAAGCGGGAAACATTATTTATTTTAAAATCAATTTCCAGGATAAGAAAACTGGTGAATCGTTTGATCTGTACCCAAACCTGATCAAAAACACCAAGGGTGTTGAAAATTATTCCAATAATCCTGATAAGCGGCATTACCTGAACCGGGATATTTTTACATATGTTAGTTATGCCAATATCCAGGACAAACAGACGGACACATCCGGATTTAAGGTATATCCTGCAGGCCTGCACGATACGATTTATTATTCGAAGGGGATGTTGATTCTCGATACGGTGCTTATCAATCCGACGACAGATAAATATCACTTCACATCAACCGACACAGCCCTGCAGGCAAGGATAAGGGTCATCAGCCGCGATAGCCAGCAATATATAATGGCTCCCCTCTTATATGTAAAGGATAATATGATTCACCGGGTTGCTGATACATTATATGCTCAGAATCTGGCAGTTGAACTGGGGACTGTAATGAATAATAAAAAGATCCAGTTGCTTATCAAGGAATCATCGGATATGGTTCCTTTTGTGTCATTGAAAGTTTTATTAATGCCAGAAATCAACCTCGTCTGGATAGGCATTATAATCATGATGACCGGCTTTGTGATGAGTATCGTTAACAGGCGTAAAAGCCTGTCTAAAAGGCTGCCACAGCAATTGTCCTGATGGTTCAGGTCCCCTTGGGCGTAGCCGGATTTTTTATTAACTTTAAGCTTTAAATGCCCCTTTTTCGTTTACGATACCTCCGTGTTTTATTCCCGTTTATCCTGCT
The DNA here is from genome assembly GCA_035485835.1 of Puia sp. Classification (GTDB taxonomy): domain Bacteria; phylum Bacteroidota; class Bacteroidia; order Chitinophagales; family Chitinophagaceae; genus Puia. Next base: position 783 of record DATHNR010000336.1, on the reverse strand, counting down.
GATCACGGCCCAGTCTGCTTTTGCCCAGAAGCCAACCGTCACGCCCCCTGTTCCCAAACAAACAGATCAGGAAAAAAAACAGGCTGATCTGCAACAATTCAACAACCGGTTTGGTAAAAATGATACCATTTGGAGCATGGTGATTGTTTATGATGGTGATACTATTCCCGCCAAAACTTATGCTGCAGTAGATATTTATGGCGCAATGACGCGTGCCATGCGCAAACGAAGTGAAGCAATGTCGCGACTGAGAAATGCTGTTTATGTTACCTATCCCTACGCAAGGAAGGCAGGCATTATACTCAACGATATGAATGTGCAACTTGCAAAAATGAATTCTGAATCACAGAAAAAAGAATATATCAAATCGATGGAAAGGGATCTGAAAAAGCAGTTTACGGATCCTATGGAAAGACTTTCTGTTTATCAGGGGAAGGTTTTGATGAAACTCATTAACAGGCAGACTGGTAATAACTGTTATGATATTATAAAAGAATACCGTGGCGGGCTCTCAGCCAGGGTTTGGCAAACGGTTGCTTTTTTCTTCGGCAGCAGCCTCAAACAGCCTTACGACGCTCAGGGAGAAGATCATGATGTGGAAGTGATAGTGCAGGAGGTGGAAAGAATGTACAGAGGCTAGTTTCATTAACTTATTTAATGTGGCGAATTAGGGAATTTAGAAAATTAAAAATGGGGAAATTGAATGGGGAAATGATAATGTGTAAATGGGAGAATTTATTTTTAATTGCAACGATTGAATCAATATTTGTTCAACGAAACAAC
>DATHNR010000335.1:0-7829 GCA_035485835.1 Puia sp. | reverse complement strand
ATTCTCTTTTGCTTTTGGCTTTTGTGATGATCATTGTTGCAGGGATCGGTTTCTCCTGCAGTAAATCTGGAAATAATTCCGGTTCAGGCACAGGTAACAATAATGGGAAGGATTCCATTTTGATGAACATCGGCAATAACATCATTCTTCCGGCTTATCAAGACCTGGCGGCAGAAGTAAATTCGTTGGACTCAGCAATCAGTGATTTTAATACTGCCGCCAATAGTACGAAACTTTCCAACGTACAAAATCTTTTCAAAAATGCTTATATAGCCTGGCAGTCCGTGTCCGAATATAATTATTTCGGACCGGCATCAACAGCACAGCCTGTACTATCGTCTGTCAATATATTTCCGACTTCAACCACAACAATAGACAGCAATATCAGCGTCAACAACGACAATGTGAACACTTTTGCGAATACAGCAGCAAAAGGTTTTCCCGCGCTTGACTACCTCTTGTTTGGTGGTGGCGGCAACACACTTACCAACTACACGACAGATCCTGAAGCATCGAACAGACAAAAATACCTGGCAGCTGTTTCTGCCGATTTAAAAAGCGAAGTGAATGCTGTTTTGAATGCATGGTCAGCAGGCGGAGGTAATTATATCAGCACATTTGTAAACGGATCGGGCAACAGCGTGTCCAGTTCATTGGGACTGCTGATCAATTCGATGGTCGAGGATTTCGAGATACTGAAGAATGACCGGCTGGGTATACCACTCGGCAAAATTCCTGTCGGAAGCATTTCACCCGTGTTGCCGAAAGAAGTGGAAGCCTATTATAGTGGTATATCGGTTCAATTGGCACTCACTCAGCTTAAAACAGAACAGGGAATATTTCTTGGCACAACTGAACATGGAAACGGCCTGGGGTTAATCAATTATCTGATAGCAGCTGACGCAAAATATGGAAGTGGTTTACTGAGCGATACAATCAAAACAGCTTTTGCAACGGATATAACAGATCTGCAGGCTGTCCCCGACCCGCTTTCCCAGACGATACAGACAAGTCCTGCAGGTGCAGACGCGGCATTTTCACAAAGTCAGAAACTGGTAGCCCTGCTAAAATCAGATATGCCTTCTGCACTGGGCGTATTGATCACTTATGGTGATAACGATGGAGATTAATAATCATGATTAAGAAATCCATCGGGAAATTAATTCGATCATTCAATAAAGAAAAACACATTGCACCGCTGGCTGTTCTCCGAATGGCTTTCGGACTGATCATGCTGATCAGCACCATCCGTTTTATTGCCAGGGGATGGATACGCGAATTTTATGTGGCGCCGAAGTTTTATTTTCCTTTTTATGGATTCGAATGGATAAAACCACTACCAGAAACCGGCATGTACATGGTGTTTGCCGTGATGGTTGTTGCTTCTTTTTTTATACTCATTGGTTTTTTATACCGGCTTTCCATCATATCATTTTTTGTTTGTTTTGTTTATGTGGAGCTGATTGATAAGACTTACTATCTCAATCATTATTATTTCGTCAGCATCATCAGCTTTTTAATGTTGCTCGTACCGGCACACAGATATTTCTCGGCAGATGTGATACGAAAACCATCATTGAAAGTTACCCGTGTTCCAGGCTGGATGATCAATATTTTTAAATGGCAACTCTGCCTTGTCTATTTTTTTGCGGGCATCAGCAAACTCAATTACGACTGGATGATAGCGGCGATGCCTTTGAAATTGTGGCTGCCTGCCAATGCAGGGTTGCCAATCATAGGCGTATTACTCAAACAAACCTGGGTTGCTTATATTTTCAGCTGGTTTGCCGCCTTCTTTGATCTGACGATCTCTTTCTTCTTGCTTTATGCGCCGACGCGCAAAATAGCATATGTCTTTGTACTGGTCTTTCATGTATTCACCGGCTGGCTGTTCAAAATCGGTATGTTCCCTTACATCATGATTTTTGTTACGGTAATCTTTTTTTCAGAATCATTTCATTTGAGACTGATTCAATTCTTACGGGATCTTTTCAATAAGCGATCCGAGCAAATCAATGAAATCCCTGTCAGCCTCCAATTGACTCCTCTTGCAAAAAAGCTTTTATATCCTTTGTTAACGGGATTTGTTCTGTTACAATTGCTCGTACCATTTCGCTACCTCTTGTATCCAGGGAAATTATTCTGGACAGAAGAAGGATACCGTTTTTCCTGGCGCGTGATGCTGATGGAAAAAGGAGGCATCAGTTTTTTTTATATAAAAGATCACCGAAGCGGACGAAAATGGGAAGTCATTAATTCGGAATTCCTCACTCCTTTGCAGGAAAGAATGATGCAGACACAACCGGATATGATGCTTCAGTACGCGCATCATTTACATGATGTTTACGATAGCAGGGGTATTAAAGATCCGATTGTAACAGTTGAAAGTTATGTGACGCTGAATGGAAGCGGCAGCAGACTATATATCGACAGCAGTATTGACCTGGCAAAACAAAAGGAAAGTTTTTTATCCAAAAAATGGATCATGCCTTTCCACTAGAAACATTCGTAAATGAAAACATTCGTTTTATATATATTCTTTATCTCTTTTCTTTCTATATCTGTCCATGCGCAGCGATATTCGGTTTCCGGAAAGGTCGCCACAACAGGCGACGGAAAACCAATTTATCAGGCAACAGTATGTATCCCTTCCTTAAATTCCTGCACAACGACAGATGAAAAAGGAAATTTTAATATTGAGAACATCCCTCCGGGGAACTATCGCATGATCGTTTCCTCTTTTGAATTTGACAGCGCTGAAACAACGATCCTTCTTACAGATAAGAACCTGAGGACAGATATATCCCTGTCTTCCCATATTTCCCATTTGGATTCGGTAAGCGTGCTTGGATCGCAGAAAACCTTCGGCATCACGCGTTTGAAAGATGTAGACGGCGCAGGAATTTACGCAGGTAAAAAATCTGAGGTGATTATATTGAAAGATATCACTGCCAACACGGCCACCAATAATGCGCGTCAGATATATTCTAAAATAGCGGGCCTGAATATTTATGAGAATGACGGCGGGGCGGGTACGCAGCTCGCCATTGGCGGAAGGGGTCTGGATCCTAATCGGGTGAGTAATTTCAATACCCGTCAAAACGGTTATGATATCAGCGCTGATGCGTTAGGATATCCGGAAAGTTATTATACGCCACCTGCTGAAGTACTCAACAGAATTGAAATTGTTCGTGGTGCGGCTTCACTGCAATATGGAACTCAATTCGGTGGCATCATTAATTTTAAAATGAACAGTGGTGTGGATAGCGAAAAAGTTCAGATCATTTCCAGTTTATCGGGCGGTTCCTGGAACTTTTTTAACACATCTACAAGCGTTGGAGGAACCACTGGAAATATTAGCTACTATGTTTTTTATCAGCATAAATCGGGAAGCGGATGGCGACCCAACGGCCAATTTAATGTAAATACCGGTTATATGACCCTGACATGGAAACTGTCCCCAAGATTATTTGTGACCGGTCAGTACACCCATATGGATTATCTGGAACATCAATCTGGCGGACTCAATGATCAGATGTTCGGGAAGGATCCGCAACTATCGACAAAAGCAAGAAACTGGTTCAGGGTAAACTGGAACCTGGGAGCGGTGTTGATTGACTATGCTATCAGCAACAACCTGAAATTCAATTCCAGATTCTTTGGACTTTTAGCAGAACGTTCGGCATTGGGAGCAATCAATACGGTGAATGATCCAGGTGGTCCGAGAAATTACCGTACCGATAGTTATAATAATTGGGGAAATGAAAGCAGGCTGATATATACTTACAATCTGAAAAATAATAATCCTTTTGTATTGCTGGGAGGTGTTCGCTATTATGATGGTTATACAGACAGACAAATTGGTCTCGGCAATTCCGGTTCTGGTGGCGCAAAATCAGATTTCGCTTTTGATAAATCCACTGAATACGATTCGCTGAGTTATTCCAGGTATACTTTTCCCAATCACAACCTTGCATTATTTGCTGAAAATATTTTCAGGATCAATTCAAAACTAAGCATCATACCAGGCCTGCGTTACGAGAATATTGATACGAAGGCGAATGGTTTTTATAACAATCCCAAACAGGATCTCGCGAGTATATACACGGGCACTGTTCTTTCCAATCAATTGGTAACGGAGGACAGGGTGAGCAAAAGATCTTTTCTAATTGGCGGCGTCGGGTTCAGCTATGAAGAAAATCCATCCATTCAATTTTACGCAAATATTTCGGAGAATTACCGCGCCATCAATTTCAACGACATGAGCATCGTTAATCCTAATTTTCGCGTCGATCCGAATTTAAAGGACGAAAAAGGATATTCTGCAGATATTGGTGTTCGCGGTCATATTAACGGTGTTTTCAATTATGATATCAGTCTTTTTATGATTGACTATGCCAACAGGATTGGTACGGTTTGGCTGACGGATACCTCGTCTATTACATATCAATACACTACCAATATATCCAGGTCGGTCAATATTGGATTGGAATCATTTGCAGAAGTGGACATCATGAAATTGATCCGTGGTAATGAGGCAAAAATGAAATTATCCATATTTACGAATTTGTCGCTGATAGATGCCAGGTATGTCGATAGTAAAGTATCGGCATATGAAAATAAAAAAGTAGAATTCGTTCCTCCGGTTATTTTCAGGACAGGGATCACTTTGCAGAAGAATCGCTTTACTGCCACTTATCAATATGCATTTACAGCAATGCAATACGGAGATGCCACAAATGCGACAACGCCGAGTAATAATGGCATCAATGGTTTGGTGCCGGCTTATAATGTCATGGACTTTACTGCCTATTATAAATTAAGCAGGTTATTTTTACTGTCCGGTACCATCAATAATCTTTCCAACAACACGTATTACACGCGCAGAGCTGACAGCTATCCTGGCCCGGGAATTATTCCTGCAGACGCGAGAGGATTTTATCTGACATTAGAGGTAAAGCTTTAGATCATGTTAACATGTTTATTCTGGCTCTAATTCACGATATTTATTATATAAATCCTTTTCTAAAATTGTTGGTATAATGGATCAAACAAAGAAAAAGAGGCCTGCTAAACCCGTACTTTTTACCATTTTCGGGGCAAAGGGCGACCTCACCAGAAGAAAACTCATTCCCGCATTATATAATCTGTTTATTGGCGGCCACCTGCCAGAAATATTTTCAGTTTACTGTATAGATTTTTTGAGTACAGATGAAATAAGTTTTAAGAAAGACTTATTGGAAGGTATTAATGAATTCAGCAGGACCGGGATAGCCGAAGAAACTAAATGGAAGGAGTTCTCTTCAAAAATTATCTATTTGCAGGGCGATTTTCAAAAAGATGAAACCTTTGGAATTTTAAAAACAAAAGCTGGTGAGTTTGATAAACTAAATAAAGTACGGGGTATCAGGATATTTTATTTCTCCACTGCGCCACGTTTTATTGAAATCATTGCAGACGGATTGTATAAACACCAGGTATGTAACCGGGTTGCGCTCGATCGTATTGTGATAGAAAAACCTTTTGGAACGGATCTTCAAACAGCCAGGAAATTAAATCTTTTTCTAAGCAAACGCTATTCTGAAAAGCAGGTATACAGGATAGATCATTACCTGGGAAAAGAAACTGTGCAGAATATAATGGCTTTTCGTTTTGCCAATTATGTTTTTGAACCGCTATGGAATAAGAAATACATCGATCATATTCAGATTAGTGTGGGTGAACAGGTTGGCGTTGGTAACCGGGGTGGTTATTATGACAGCAGTGGCGCATTGAGGGATATGATTCAAAACCACCTGCTACAATTGTTATGCAATATTGCGATGGATGCACCTTCTGCGTACAAGTCAGAACTGATCCGGGATGCCAAAACAGAAGTGTTGAAAAAAATACGTTTGTATTCAGTCAAAGAAGTATTTAAAAATGTAGTCAGGGGACAATACACAGAAGGTATCGTCGATGATAAGAAGTTGAATGCATACAGGGAAGAGAAACAGGTAGCTCCTGATTCAACTACAGAGACCTTTGTGGCTGCCAGATTCTTCGTTGATAATAAACGATGGAAAGGTGTTCCTTTCTTTTTAACAACCGGAAAATCACTAACCAAACAGGTTTCTGTTATCGTTATTCAGTTTAAAGATTCACCGAACAAAATATTTAAGGAAGACCTGGTCCCTAACCAGTTAATAATTAGCATTCAGCCGGAATTGGAAATCTGTCTGCTGTTTGAAAACAAGGTACCGGGACTGGAGATGAAGTTAAAGGCTGTAGACATGGATTTCACTTATCAGGATTCTTATACTGAATCATTACCCGAAGCTTATGAAACATTAATATTAGATGTATTATATGGAGATCCCACTTTGTTTATGCGTGCAGATCAGGTGGAAGCCGCCTGGAAAGTAGTCATGCCAATTTTGGATGCCTGGAAGAAACACCCAACGAAACAATTACATTTCTATAAAGCAGGCACGTGGGGGCCGGTATCTGCTGCTCTTAAATTGCTGAAGCCGTATGCAAAAAAATTATTTCAGTTGCCAAGAATAGAACGAAGTTTAGCCAAACCCGGATAATCCTTTCATTAAAAAGTTTCACAATAGTGAAAATATCCATTAAAACACTATTTTTGTTATGTGATGAGTTCAAGGCAAATATCAATCAAAAAGCCATCAGCATTGGTTTTCATGGCACTGATGATATTTATTAGCGGAGTTAAGTTATTTCATTCCCACCACGATTCATACAATTCCTCTTCACATTCTTCTGCCAGGTCTCTCACAGTTAATTCCGATTTTTCTCTTCATCGGATTTCACAGGATAAACATTGTCCGATCTGTGATTTTAACCTGATGAAGGATGCGGATATGGCTTATTCCGATATTCCTTTGTTTATCCGTGTATCGGGAAATGCAGTCTTTACAAGTCTTCTGTCTCAATCCCTTCCTCAATATTCCTTTCCCGGCAGGGGCAGGTCTCCTCCGGTTTTCCTTTCCTAATGCCTGTTTTCTGATGTCCTTCATTTCTTGAATGCGGTTATTTAAATATAAACGCCATGGGAAGACTTAAAAAAAAGATCACAGCCGTTCTGTTGATCATTGCTTTTACTCAAAAGCTGGGGCTCGGGTTATTCATACATGCCTGGTTTCATGAAAATTCTTTTGGATTAACCAATGATCCAAAAAATACCGGGACGCATATTCAGCAGGTTAGATGTACCTGCATTGAAGATGCGATGATTCCTTATGCAGGTGCCAAGGCATCCATTATTATCAGCTCTCCTGTAAAATATTTTTTCAATTACTGTAACCCCTTTCGTGTATTATTTTCTTCTGCCAAAAAGATATATTATAGTCTACGTGGTCCTCCCTCAGCTTGCGACTTTTTATAAATAAGGCTGATATATCCGGCCTTCAATACAGAATTGCCCGGCACTGCCGGAATTGAATCATTGTTTTCATTAAAGAATAATTCTATATGCAAAAGTTATTTTCTGCACTACGCGGATATTCAATAGTATTTTATCTGTTCATGCTGGGTCTCGGAGGATGCAGCAAATCGCCACAGACAGTTACCCCCGCACTTCCGGGGAATGAATTTTTAACCACAGTGGAACTTTATCTTCAAAATTCCACCAACCCGGCGGATATTCAGACTGCTGTCTGGACGCAGATAAGTCCTTCTACAGGAATTTACCAGCCAGATTCAACATATGTCAACCTGGCTCAATTAAATCTCAAAGCCAATACTACGTATAACGGCCAGGTTTATATTTTCGATGAAACAAAAACTCCCTGGGATACTGTAAGTATTGAAATCAAACAAAGGGAAAA
>DATHNR010000334.1:0-2926 GCA_035485835.1 Puia sp. | reverse complement strand
ACAGGCGGTTATGTTGCACAGCTCATCACCAGTATACCCGGATCAAGTGCTTATTTTCAGGGGTCTGTCATTGCCTATGACAATGATATCAAGAAAAGAATACTGGGCGTTGATCCTGCCATTTTATCTTCTGCGGGTGCTGTGAGCGAAGAAACGGTAAGGGCTATGATAAATGGAGTGATAAAGATCATGGGTACTGATTTTGCCATCGCTACTACAGGCATCATGGGACCAGGAGGCGGCTCAAAAGAAAAACCTGTAGGAACTGTATGGATAGCAGCTGGAAATGCTCATGAAATTATCACACAAAAGCTTTGGTTTCGCTTTGACAGACAAAGGAATACCGAATTAACCGCCGTCAATGTGCTCAACTTGTTGAGAAGATTTATCATATCCGGACCTGCGGAAAACCGTCCTGCATGACTTAAATAATTAATTAATACTTTTGAAAGAATTTAAAGATCATCTTCATGGCGATTGTCGATCTGTTAATGCCGAAAATGGGTGAGAGCATAATGGAAGCCACTATTCTTAAGTGGAATAAGCGACCGGGTGATTTCATTCAGCAGGATGAATCTTTACTTGAAATTGCTACCGATAAAGTTGATAGCGAAGTCCCTTCTACGACAGCAGGAATTGTGAAAGAAATTCTCTTTCCTGAAAATGCTGTTGTTCCAGTAGGTTCAGTCATTGCAAGAATTGACGCTGAGGTTGCCGTTTCTACGACACCCAATGGCCAATCGCCAACAACAAATGAAGTTACCCCGGATACTGGTCATGATTCGCCTTTTGAAGCAGAACCGGTTACAGGTCACAGATCGTCGATATTTGGGGAATCGCCAGCAGCCTACCGCCAACCTTCAACAATTTTTGGGAACGAAGAATCGGAAAAAACAAGTTTCGAGGCAACTTCTGCCATCTCTGAGGGATCTGGTTTGCAAGACCGACGGGAGCATGAAGCGAACAGCAATGGAAACCGCTTTTATTCTCCCCTTGTATTAAATATCGCTAAAAATGAAGGAATACCTCTCGCTGAATTAGAAAAAATTCCTGGTTCGGGCAATGAAGGAAGGGTCACTAAAAAAGATATTTTATCATTCGTAACCGCCAGGAAGGGTGAAAATGGATTTCACAGCCGCCCGTCGGTAACAGAACCGGCTTTCGGATATGCAAATGAAAATATCAAAACTTTAAGCGGAGAAAAGCCAGATCAAACTGAAACTATTACTGCAAACTTCAGTGGTAATGTAGAGATTCAGGAAATGGACCGTATGCGTAAGCTGATTGCGGAACATATGGTAAGGAGTAAACAAACCAGCCCGCATGTAACCAGTTTTTCAGAAGCAGATGTTACCAATCTTGTTTCCTGGCGCGAGAAAGAAAAAGGAGAATTTGAAAAAAGAGAAGGAACAAAATTAACGCTGACCCCTTTATTTATTGAAGCAGTTATAAAATGCATTAAAAAATATCCGCTTATCAACAGCTCACTGCAGGGAGATAAAATTATTATACGAAAGGATATTAATATCGGAATGGCTACAGCTCTCCCCACGGGCAGCCTGATTGTACCTGTGATTAAAAATGCGGATAACTACAACCGTGTAGGTCTGGCGCGCCAGGTAAATACACTTGCCAACAATGCACGTTTAAACAAACTAAAGCCGGAAGATATACAGGAAGGAACTTTTACAATTACGAATGTCGGAGTTTTCGGAAGCCTGATGGGAACCCCAATCATCAATCAGCCCCAGGTTGCAATACTTGCAGTAGGCGCGATCAAAAAACGACCCGTGGTTATTGAAACAGATCAGGGCGACGCGATTGGCATTCGCCACATGATGTATCTCTCCATGAGCTATGATCACCGGATTATTGATGGAAGTCTTGGCGCAACTTTCCTAACTGCTGTTGCAAAGGAACTTGAAGCCTTTCAGGGATGACTCTCTATCGGAGGGATAACTGATGATCGTTCAAGTCCTACACTCTCACACTCTCACACTCTCACACTCTCACACTCTCACACTTATTTTAGGGATCATAACAATTATGGAAAGTTGTCGTTAATAAATAAGAGAAGTTTTGTAAATTCCATCACTTACTAAACCCACCATAATGAAAACACTATCCGAAACCTGGTTTGCCGATGGTTATATTGACTTTGAACTGAAAAAATATACCCTTCTCGCCTACCTTCAGGAAATTAACCGGAATTTTCAGGAAAATAAACTCTATCCGCAACTCGCAGACGTGATTTTTCATTACAATAACCTGATCGCTTTCCGTGAAAATAAAAAATTCCTGCAGGAACAATTCCCGAAAAAATTATCGGGTTTGCAAATGGAGAAAATCCAGGTGCTTTATGAACAAATGATCCAGGATGATGAACTCATGCGGGAACTGGAAGACATCATCGAATATTCTGCCACACATATGAAAACCGCAATAACCAACGGTACCGAAATATATGAGTTCGTTGAAGATAAACTCAATATACATCCGGTGGGCATCATGCCGGTAAATTCCAAGGAAGGCTATTTTTTGTTATGCGACGGTTCTGCCAATGCCACCCGTGTATATAGTTATTATCTCAGCTTTTTCGAAAAACACGATGAAAAGTATCGCAGTATGCGAACCGAATATATTGACAGCTGGCAGAGGAGTTTCACCAATACTTATGAGCAGATTAAATCAGAACTGCTCCAACGCAAACCGGAACTTCCGAATCCGGCAGTATACGCGATTGAAACGATCCTGAAGTTTCCGCTGGATGAAACATTATTACCGGTTGCAAAGAGAAGCCTTGTTCGTTATATTTCTACCAAGGCTGCCTGAAAAATTTCTTATAGGTCCGGAATTTTTAATCGCCATTTGAATTTCAACATTCATCCTCCGTTAATATCAGGTAAGTTCATTATAGTTCGGAAAA
>DATHNR010000333.1:0-2923 GCA_035485835.1 Puia sp. | reverse complement strand
CTGAAGACTCTTCCGGAACGGGAACAGAATTATTTTTCTGTGGCATTTCTTTCATGGTTCCCTGATTTATCTGCACAGTCTTTTTTGCAATTTCCTTTTCCGGGGTTTGATTTACGCGTTTGTTATTTTCTGTAATATCCTTTTTCACAAATCGTTCTGCCTGGCTATCATTTTTTAAATCCTTGTTTACAGGAACCTGCTTTTCAGGCGCAGGGATAATTTTTACAGGATTCCGATTATTCGCTGTTATTTCTCCCTGATGATCATTTGAAACCTTTGTTAATATAATCCATCCTGCAACCAGAAAAATAATTACTGAAGCTGCAATCCGCAACCAGTATGGCGGAATGATCCTGCGTTTTTCTTCTTTATGAAAGAGCAGTTCTTTCTGATCATATTCTATTTGTTCAGGTAGTAAAATTGTTTGCTGCAGCAAAACAAATTCTTTTTGCAGATCTGGATTTTCGGTCAGAAATTTTTCCACCTTCAGCATTTCTGCGGGACCGAGTTCCCGGTCCAGGTAGAGCAGAAAAGAGGTTTCATAATTATTCCGGTTGATATACATATCTGATTCTTTAAAGTACATTTTCAACACTTACGAGCCATTCTTTTAAAATTAACCGCGACCTGTGCAGGGTCACTTTTACCTGTGTAATATTTAAACCAGTTATCTCTGCAATTTCTTCATAAGAATATCCTTCATAATCTTTGAGCAGAACCAGTGAGCGTTGTTTTTCATTAAGCCTGTTCAAAGCTTTTTCCAAAATCTCTTTTAGTCTGGGAGAAGCCCTTGAAGATGATTCCTGGCGTTCAGGCAATGATTCGCGGAATTCCATCCTGCTGTTCTTCCTGTTTAAATCGATCATCTTATGGTAGCCAATCGTAAACAGGTATGATTTGCTTTTCAACGCATTTATTTCAGTCCGGTGCTCCCATAATTTTTCAAAAGAAGACTGGACCAGGTCACGGGCATCTTCCACCTGCCTGGTAGATTTCAGCATGAACCGGTATAGTCCGTCTGAATATAACTTCACACAGTTATTATAGTCCTCCTCCGTCATAAGCCCTTACCGGTTGTTTTCGTCCATTGTAATACGGTTGTCACTCTAAAAAGTTACAAAGCTTATCTTTATCCCGCTAAAAATCTTCATATGAATGAGCTTTTTGTGAAACGGGTATCAGACCAGCTGGACGAAATCCGGGATGCCGGATTATTCAAAAAAGAACGCGTTATCAGCAGTGAGCAGGGTGCAGAAATCATTGTCAATGGACGCAAAGTGCTGAATTTCTGTGCTAACAATTATCTGGGCCTTTCTTCCCATCCCCAGGTAATTCAGGCAGCCCATGAAACACTGGAAGAGCGCGGTTATGGCCTGAGCAGTGTGCGTTTTATCTGCGGAACCCAGGATATTCACAAGGAACTGGAAGAAAAGCTCTCTGAATTCCTTGGAACGGAGGATACCATATTATATGTAGCAGCTTTTGATGCCAATGGCGGAGTTTTTGAGCCGCTTTTTGGTGAAACGGATGCCATTATATCAGATGAACTTAATCATGCGTCCATCATTGACGGTGTCAGATTGTGTAAAGCGCGTCGTCTGCGCTATAAACACAATGATATGGCCGATCTGGAAGCACAATTAAAACTGGCGGCCGATTGCCGCGACCGTATCATCGTAACAGACGGATCATTCAGTATGGATGGAACGATTGCCCAGCTCGACAAGATTTGTGCACTGGCCGATCAGTATGGCGCCATTGTTATGAGCGATGAATCGCATTCATCAGGATTCCTTGGAAAAACTGGTCGTGGAACACATGAGTACAGAAATGTAATGGGGAAGGTGGATATTATTACAGGTACACTCGGTAAAGCGCTGGGAGGAGCCAACGGTGGTTTTACCAGCGGAAGAAAAGAGATCATTGAAATGCTCCGCCAGAGAAGCCGGCCTTATTTATTTTCAAACAGCCTGGCTCCTTCTATTGTCGGTGCGTCGCTTGTGATACTCGATATGTTAAAAAAGGATACCGGTTTGCGTGATAAACTGGAAGAGAATACAAAATATTTCAGAACGAAAATGAAGGATGCGGGCTTCGAAATCAAGCCAGGGGATCATCCGATTGTGCCCATCATGTTATATGATGCAGTAGTGGCACAGGAATTTGCGGCTAAATTATTGGAAGAAGGAATTTATGTGATCGGGTTTTTCTTCCCGGTAGTTCCCAAAGGACTTGCGCGAATAAGGGTACAGCTGAGCGCGGCGCATTCAAGGGATCATCTGGATGCATGCATTGCGGCATTTGTAAAGGTCAGGGAAAGCATGAAAATTAATGTGGCGAATTTGTAATTGTATCACCCGCCGAAGCTTTAGCGAAGGCGGGTAGGAAATGAATAATGGGGGAGTTAAATTATTAATGACAATGAGGAAATGTGTGATTTGACCTTTGAAACATTTTAATTTATACGCTCATTTATTTTGAAGGAATAGCCCCTCATTGCGCCTTGCGACTTATTTGATTGATCCTTGCATCCTATATTTGAAAGTTCGGATCTATATCTTCATTCCATCATTGTCATTAATAATTTAACTCCCACATTATTCATTTCCTACATTTACATATTCGCCACATTAAGATAATGCTGCAATCATAGAAATCTCCACATTTACATTTTTTGGTAATCCGCGAACAGCTACGGTTTCGCGTGCAGGAAATTCTCCATTAAAATATTTTCCATACACTTCATTTACTGAAGTAAAAAGCGCCATATCCGTAAGAAAGATGGTTGTCTTCACCACATTTTTAAAATCTGCCCCTGCTGCGTGCAAAACAGCCCGCAGATTATGCATCACCTGATGGGTTTCTTCAAAAATATCCGTTGCTTCTATATTGCCGGATTTGGGATTTATGGCAACCTGTCCTG
>DATHNR010000332.1:0-2043 GCA_035485835.1 Puia sp. | reverse complement strand
AGCTTCCACCGGAACTTTTTCAGGAGGCGAATTCTTCAATTTGGCATTAATTTTATTTGTCTGAGTTACCAGCATGGAAACGGTACGTCTCAAATCCTGCAATTGTGAGTTGGGTGTTCTTGGCGAATAATAAGAAGTAATACCGCTTATTGCCAGGGCTGTAATGCCTGCAATGGATGCCGCAACAGCAACCACTTTCCTGTATTTCTTCCAGAGGCGAACGACTTTTGTTTGTTGCGTTTGCTTTATCTGACCGGATTCGAAAAGCTCGTTGTGAACGTCCTGAAGAGTTGCTTTTACATTTTTCCGGTCACCATATTTTTCCATCAGATGCAAAAAGACAGTATGCTCTACTACGAGCTGGTCGATACCCGGATTCGATTTTCTGAGTTCTTCAAAAAACTTTCTTTCTTCCGGTAACATTTCACCCCTTATATATCTTTCAATCGATTCCAAAACCAGCCGCTCTTCCATTTCTTCAGTTTATAAGTTGTTATTGTAATGGCCAAAGAATATTTTTTTCAAACGCATTAAGCACTTGTACTTTTGATTCTTTGCATTGTCAGCATTCGTATATCCAAATTCCTTCGCTATCTCTGACATATTTTTTTTCCGGATATAATAACTCTCCAGAAGTTCTTTACATGGCTCCCCCAGGTTTTGCAGAGCCTGTTCCATCAGTTCAAAATCCTGTGTGCGGTGCTCATAAAGTTCAATATCTTCCTCGATAGCTATTGTCTCAGGTGCATTGGCCAGATCACCGGAAAATCGCTGGTTAAATGCCAGTTTTTTTAACCATAATCGCCTGCAAACTGCATAAATGTAAGTTTTCAGTTGTGCATGCAATTCAAAACTCCCTGATTTAGCCTTTTCGTATAAAACGATAATGGCTTCCTGAAAAATATCCCTGGCATCATCAGACGTTCCGCTATTATTGATAACCAGGGTTTGAATCATGCTATAATGCGTCCTGTAAATGGTCTCAATGGCATTTCGATCGTTTCCAGCCAAACCCTTCAATAGCGATTGCTCATTACTATCCGTTGTCAAGACTAGCTTTATTTAATACTGAAAGTAAAGAATCGTAACCCAATTGATAACAGAAAACCTCAAAAAACATGAAATATCAATAAGATGCTATTAATCAGCGTATTATAAAAAGTTAATATAATTATTCGTCATTTTTGATCAGGCGGGAGGTTACTTTTTTGAAATCGTAGTATTAACACTAAATCATTCACAAACAAACAAATAACAATGAAAAAACTTTTCCTGGTTTTAGCAATTGGCGCATTCGCAGCCTGTAACGGTTCTTCCAGTACTGATGCTAAGGTAGATTCTACTGCAGCTGCTGCAAAGGATACTGTTACTGCTGTAGCTGATTCAGCTAAAGCAAAAATTGACTCTACAGCAACTGCTGCAAAAGACAGCGTAAAATCTAAGGTAGATTCAGCAGCGAAGAAATAATTATCTTATTAATTAAGCAATTGTTAGAGGAAGGCCATCTCTTCATGCCTGTTCCCGATTCGTTCAGGACGGTCAAAAAGAGGTGGCTTTTCTCTTTAACCAATTTTCTTTTTCAGATTCGCATCAATTGCATCCAGAAAATCCTCGGTATTCAAATAATCTTTACCCGCAGTCACTTTATTTCCGTGAATGCATACAGCCAGATCTTTGGTCATCTTGCCACTTTCTACAGTTTCGATACATACCTGTTCCAGGGACTCACAAAACCTTATTAATTCATGGTTACCATCCAGCTTACCACGGAAAGCGAGTCCCCGTGTCCACGCAAAAATCGAGGCAATAGGGTTGGTTGAAGTTGGTTTTCCTGCCTGATGATCGCGATAATGACGGGTAACAGTTCCATGCGCAGCTTCTGCTTCCATGGTCTTCCCATCTGGTGTTATCAGTACTGAAGTCATGAGTCCAAGAGATCCGAAACCCTGCGCCACCGTATCACTTTGTACATCTCCGTCATAATTTTTACAGGCCCAGACAAAATTCCCATTCCATTTCAAAGCGCTGGCAACCATATCATCT
>DATHNR010000331.1:0-3797 GCA_035485835.1 Puia sp. | reverse complement strand
CAGCGGAACAGGCAAGGCAAAAGCATCTGACGAAGCCTTCGCAGCAGTGTATAATGAAGAGCTGAAAGACTGGGAATATGATCTGAACCTGGCAACAAGGGCCGAGGGAGTTTGTGTTTTAGATGCATCGTTGCTTAAAGGTAAACCGGTGCATGGCTACCTGGGATTCATAACCGAAGATGGTAAGGATGCGACTGATTCAATTTACACCGGGATGATTGATTTGTAATATGAGATAAAAATATTTATTGTGAATACAATCAGTGATTGAATTGTATCTCATAAATCAGAGGCCATAACTTTCCGGTCACAAAAACCTTATTGGTAACTGAATCATAAGCAATCCCGTTCGTTTCTTCTGAAAATGGATATTTCATTTTAACTTCTGTTTTTAATGAAGAAAGATCCAGTTTGCCAACAACTTTTCCAGTTGTGGTATCTATTTTCAGAATATTATCTGTCAGCCACTGGTTGGCATAAATATATCCATGGATCATTTCCAGTTCATTGATATTCTGTGCAGGCCCGTTATTGTCCGTTACATTAATTGTTTTTATTATTTTAAATGTTGAAGGGTCTCGATAATATATATTACTGCTTCCATTACTCATGATGATATATTTCCCATTTGTTGTCAATCCCCAACCATCGCCATCATATGTAAATGTTCCCAGTTTCTTATAAGTTTCAGCATGATATATAAAGCCAATATGCGTTGTATCTGTCAGCTGGTATATCCTGTCATTTAAAAATGCAATGCCCTCGCCAAAATATTTGTTCTTGTCAATCTCAGCTTTAATATCTATCCTGCCATTTTTTAAGTCGACCGGCCCAAAGGCTGATCTTGAACTCGGATAGGTGTTTGTATGCCCTGTGCTTTCAAACAGCAAACCTTTATAAAATAGTAAACCTTCTGTATAAGATGTAGTGTCGTGTGGGAACGCATTGACCACTTTAAAATTGATGTTTTCGGGAGAATTATCCTCTGTTTTATCCGATGGTTTTTGTTCAGACTCCTGATTATTATGGCATGCAACCGAGAAGAGGATAATGATAGAAAAGCATCTGCAGATCAGGAGGTACAGTGTCTGTTTCAATACTAGGTTTTATCTTTCTTTGGCTTAAGTGGTTTCATACGTGTATCGTAATGATCATCTCTGGCGCAAAGAATTATCTGGCTTATATTTTTTTCCAGAAAGGTTTCCAGGGCTGTCTTCAAAAGTAATTTTGAATTTTTATTTATGACATTAAAATTATATTCCTCGTTTGTTTGATAAATAGTTTTGAACGTGATAGAATCTTCTAAAATTATTTGCAGGGTTAGTTTATTAGGTTCTTTTTGAAAGCCAATCTCAGTTTTGATAATATAATCTGAGGAGAGTGGTGTATTGGTAACAAATTGAGATGATTTAACAAGGCCATCCTTGATAAGGGTTCCCGCAGCATCATCCGATTCCAGGTAGAAAAATCTTTGCGCCCGGGCAAAATAAATATTGAAGGCAAGAACTGTTATAAGTAATATTTTTTTCATATACCAGGGCCTTTAGTGGTGAATTCTAAATTACACTTTTAAGATAGTTAATTTTTGAAATCAATGCTTCATTTCTATTTTTCTAAATTTCCTGAAAATTTAGTTTAAAAAATATCTGTAGAAGAATAATACTTGTTTTATTCGAAGCCGCCTGATTAAGTCATTGAATTTATCCGTTGCCTTAGGTTTTATGCTTAGGGCTTTCGGCTTTAAGCTTTAAGCTTTTGATCTAATTCTTCAATTTGAAATTGAAAATAAGCGTTCCTACAGATTCGTCGGAACCGCTATTGAATTTAACCTGATGCGCTTTCTGAATGGCGATGGCTTTCAGGCTTGCATCTGCAGTAGTAGAGCCCCTGGCCTGATACTCAGCACTAATCACATTCCCTGTAGCATCAACGCGAATATCCACAGCAACTTTTGCATTCTCGTTAAATTCATCCGTGAAAGAAGGAGTGCTTCTTATCTTTCTACCCTGCAATCCACCTGCGATTGCTATACCGTTTCCATGACCTCCCCCTTTATAATTGGTTGAATTCGGATCTCCACCCGGTGCACCCTGATCGCCCTTTCCACCGGCAATACCCTGATTTCCTCCGGGCTTGAAATGATCTGCATCATTTCCCCCTGTTCCATCTCCGTTGACACCATGAAAAACCGCTTTTGGTTTCGGTGGCGCGGGAGTAGGATTCACGGCGGTTTGGACTGTTTTACGGGGAGTTTTTACACTGAGATCTTTATCGGGTATTTTAGTAGCATTCGGCTTTGTGACAGGCGGCGATTTAACTGCAGGTGCATCGTCCGGATTTTTATCATCTGTTTCTACATCTTTCAGTGCTTCTTTTGTTGCAGCGACTGTTTTTGGAGGTGTGTATTTTTCCTGATCCTGTTTCGAAGGATCATTAGGAAGAAAAGGCTGGTTGCTACCCAATCCCTGATCACTGTTTCCAAGATTTACTTCGAGTCCCTCCTCCACAGGTGCTGGCGGATTGAATGGAAGATTCCAGGAAACCAATAAGAGCATTAAAAGGAGAGTACCACAAATAAGCAAAGTATATAAAGCCGCTTTACGGTTTTTGCGGACTTCGAATTCATGATTTGCTCTGATGTAATTCACGTTGTGAAATTAGATTAAAAGGCTCAAGGCATAAAGCGTAAGGCTTAATAATAACATTCTTTCTTTGAAAACTAAAAATTACAAATGTTTTAAAGATACTCATGAAAAAGCCTTAAGCTTTACGCCTTTAGCCTTACGCTTTAATAAGATGCAAAATCTTTTTCAAATTGTCCCCTGATACGCTCCATCGGCGGGTTGAAATAACCAAATTTTAACAATGGAAATTCCTCCCGCAAAAGTTCCATGAGATTCTTAACACCCATCGCATCCCCCGTTTCGATAATTCCGATTTTCCCCAGGTACCAGTCGGGATCAATATTAAAATTTCGCCACTGGATCATATCAAGACCCGTTTCAGAAATCATTGTACGAAGCGCTTCATATTCTTCCTCACTGTCTGTCATACCCGGGAATACAAAATAATTTATTGAAGTCCAGCCTCCGGCGGTTTTCACAACGCGCAGACTTTCCACAATATCTTCGAACTGATAGTTATTTGGCCGGTAATAAGCTTCATATATATTTTTTCTTGCGGAATTCATACTCACACGTATGGAGTTCAAACCGGCGTCGCATAAGGCTTTCACGGCGTCCGGCCTGGAACCGTTCGTATTGATATTAATACTGCCACGATCAGTATGTTTTCTGATTTCAAGAATAGCTTCACGTATGGTTTCCCACATTAACAAAGGTTCGCCTTCACATCCCTGTCCGAAACTTATGATCGGATAGGAAGCCGTTTGAAGATGGGGCACGGTAAATTCAACGATTTCTTCAGCACTGGGACGGAAAGTGAGGCGGTCCTGTGTTGAGTGAATCGTTTCTTCCTGTGGCTGAAAGGAAATACATCCTATGCAATTTGCATTGCAGGCCGGTGAAACCGGAACTGGACATTCCCATCTTCCCAGAGAAAGATTTCTTGCTGCAGGACAGTGATAGGTATTGCAGCAATTCTCCATCAGGTGTTTCACGAGGCGGTTATGCGGATAGGATTTCAAAAGATTTTCTGCTCCTTCTGAAATGCTGGAAGCATCGTATCCGCGGGCTTCCTGCCGGATATCCGGTTCGATACGAATGGCAGGAACATAAAATTTTTCATTAAACCATCCTGCAGCCGTATAGCAAAACAGGGGGAGGGTTGGCGCATCG
>DATHNR010000330.1:0-7353 GCA_035485835.1 Puia sp. | reverse complement strand
TATCCAAAAAATGATACTGTTGGTACTAAATCAGATAAAAAGGATACAGCATCCGAAGATAAAACCAAAAATAAAAAGGGATCCAAAGAAACGGCAGCCAAAGAAGATAAAACTGAGATAAAATCTGTTGACATAGATTTAGATGGATTGGAATCAAGACTGGTCATCCTGCCCATTCCTGCAGGCCGGTATTCAGGTCTTGATGCAGTAAAGGGAAAGATCATTTACATGAAATATCCCAATACAGGATCAGCTGAAACACAGGGAACGATTAAATATTATGATATAGATAAACGCGAAGAGAAAACAATACTTGCAAATGCTGATGATTTCCAGATATCTGCCGATCGTCAAAAGATTTTGGCTCACCGTGATAATTCATGGGTAATAATAAAACCGGAAGAAAATCAAAAATTCGAAAAACCATTGCGCATTTCAGAAATGAAAATGATGGTAGATCCCGCATCAGAATGGAAACAGATCTTTACCGATGCGTGGAGGATGGAACGCGACTTTTTTTATGATTCCACCATGCACGGGGTTGACTGGAACCTGGTAAAACAGCGGTATTTAAAAATGTTGAAAGGTGCAATGACCCGCGAAGAAGTGGATTTCATCATTGGTGAAATGATTGGTGAACTGAGTTCATCACATACCTATCATGGAGGGGGCGATGTAGAAAATGAAAAACATACTTCAGTTGGCTATCTAGGTGTTAACTGGGAAGCTGATGGAAATTTCTATAAAATAAAACGAATAATACGTGGTGCTCCCTGGGATGCGGAAGTCCGTTCTTCACTTGATCAGCCCGGAATTCAAATTAAAGAAGGAGATTATGTTCTCGCTGTAAATGGCGTTCCTCTTACTACGGCACATGAACCATTTGATGTTTTTCAGGATCTTTCGAATAAGGCAGTTGAACTGACTTACAATACGACTCCATCATGGAATGGAGCTAAAACCGTCATAGTTCAAACGATGGATGATGAATACAGGTTGAGGAATCTTGCCTGGATAGAAGGGAACCGTAAAAAAGTGGAAGATGAAACACATGGGGAAGTCGGATATATTTATGTACCCAGCACAGGTATTGACGGACAAAATGATCTTATCAGGCAATTCAATGCACAGTGGGATAAAAAGGGTCTCGTTATTGATGAGCGTTTTAATGATGGCGGACAGATTCCTGATCGTTTCATAGAAATGCTTAACCGCACTCCACTGGCATTTTGGGCAATAAGAGACGGGCTAACCTGGCCATGGCCGCCATTTGCTCATTTCGGTCCTAAAGTGATGCTTATAAATGGTTGGAGTGGCTCCGGCGGAGATGCCTTCCCCGATTATTTTCGCAAGAAGGGACTTGGTCCGCTCATAGGTGCCAGGACCTGGGGAGGATTGATTGGAATTAGCGGTGCACCTGATCTCATAGATGGAGGAGGTATTACAGTTCCCACTTTCAGGATGATGAATCCTGATGGTACATGGTTCAAAGAAGGTCATGGAGTAGATCCTGATATTGAAGTCAGGGAAGACCTGGGATCAATGGCCAAAGGCATTGACCCGCAACTGGAGCGTGCCATTTCAGAAATTAAAGATGAGGTTCAAAAAAAGGGATTTACAGCACCTAACCCACCTGCTTATGAGAAAAGATAATTAGTAAAAACCCTTTCATTCGTATTAGCAGTAATTCAATTAAAATGAAATTATGTTAAAACACTCAGGTTTTTTATTGACATTAATTTTGTCCTTTTCGGGAATCAGGGCTCAGAAAATCGACAGTGTATTCCTTCCTTCAATACCTCATGG
Source organism: Puia sp. (assembly GCA_035485835.1). GTDB lineage: Bacteria > Bacteroidota > Bacteroidia > Chitinophagales > Chitinophagaceae > Puia. The sequence continues at coordinate 5,547 of DATHNR010000330.1, read as the reverse complement.
ATTATTTTGGGAGAATACTCCTAAAAGTTTTTCCGTTCATGGTAACCAGTTTGTGATCATTGCCGGCAAGGAAACAGATATGTTCAGGGATCCGAATGTAACTTATAATACAGATAATGCGCCGAAGCTACTGTTTGAAGCAGATGATAATTTTGTTCTTACGGCTTCTATTGAACAGGCATTTACAAACAAATGGGATGGTGGAGCTATTGTAATTAAACAGGATAGTCTTAACTGGATAAAATTTTGTTTTGAAAAGGATTATACCGGTGCAAGAAGAGTGGTAAGTGTTGTTACAAAAAATATTTCGGATGATTGCAATTCAGTAGAGATGAATACAAATAAAGTGTATTATAAAGTAGCAAAAGCTGACAATGTGATCACGCTATATTGTTCTACTGATGGCATCAAATGGTATTTAATCAGGCATCTCCAATTTGACGCACACAGGGGTTTCAAAGTGGGTTTTTTAGCACAATCTCCAACAGGCGAACGTTGCGAAGTGAAATTTTCAGATGTAGTTTATAAAATAAAAAAGATTAAGGACCCTTACCTGGGTGAATGAGGTTTTGCTAAACCGGCAAAGCTCATATCTTTACTTATTTACCAGTATGAAAACGCTGAACATCCTTTGTGCTCTTTTTATTTTCTTATGTCATGGGAGTTCAGTAAAAGGTCAGTACAATTGGGTTCTGAAAAAAGATAAGGAAGGAATTAAAGTAAGTTCCCGTCACTCGGATCGTTCCAAATTCAATGATATTAAAGTAGAGATGGATCTTCCTGGTAATATTTACCAGCTGCTCCATATTCTTTTGGATGTCGATAAATATTCACAGTGGTCTTATTCTGTAAGTAAGTCTGAACTCGTAAAAAAAATAAACCCGTTAAAACTTGTTTACCATCTGGAAGTTACTGCTCCTTGGCCGGTAACTGATCGCGATCTTTATGCCACATTTGTAGTGAATATTGATTCTGTTGCACGTTCTATTAGAATTGTGGCTGCCGGAGATAGTAGTTACAGGCCGGTAAATAAAAACTTTATAAGGATTCCGCACTCAAATGGGATATGGGACATAAAGACAGTTTCCAATAAAATTATCCATATAGTTTACATACTGGAAATAGATCCCGGCGGCTCGGTTCCTGCATGGATAATGAACATGTTTGGGACAAAGGCGCCCTTTATAACATTTCAAAACCTGAAACATAAAATGATTTTGCTTAACCCGGGGGTTATGGATTAATGGAGGTTCAATCTGATATAGAGGTTCCACAATGATAATATTCGGTTAATATCGGTTATCCTGGACTGATTATCGGCTTATTTTCAACAGATTAGTCCATTTTTCCTGCCATTGGCGTAGTAATACCAGCCACTTACGCATTGGGATATAACTTAAGTTAGGTTGCATATTAACTTTATTATTGGTAATTATGCATACGGTTAACCCCCGAATTAAACCTTAAACCTAAGCCAAATGAAATTTTCAAGCATGAGATCGGCGATCGCATGGGGAATTATTCTCCTGATCGTGGATATAGTCATTATTGTTCTTGCAAAATAATGAGCTTTACCCCATAAATTATAGCAGTTTTCAATTAGAAAGCATCGCAGATTAAAATAAAACCAGGATTTTATTAATCAGTGTTTGCTGTTTTTTGCATTTATAATTTCAATCGCTTTTTCCATTAAGAGATCTTTACCGTCTTTGATACTTTCAATCGAGGGGGTTAATTCCATATCTATCCTGATTCCTTTTCTTTGTGTTTCTTCACCATTGACATAATAAATACCAATACCTGAAATTAATGTGTAAATACCGCCAGGTAAAATGATAGGAGATACATTTCCATCTGCTCCCGCCGTAGTACTTCCAATAACTGTTACATTTGGCGCACTTTGAAATGCCATGGTGGTATATTCCGCCTGACTTTGTGATGTGGCATTTACAATTTCAACTATAGGTCCTTTGTAATAATCCGGATTCGGTTCACCATTACTTAAAGGAAGCCCCAAAGTAAAAAGTCCGGGATTTGTAACATCTCCACCTGAAAATTTTACAAATGGTGATGAAGAAGGTTTAATATAATTTCCAAAAGTGAAGGGCATGAATTCGGACGGATAACATCTCATATCAATAATCATTCCCCTGGTACCTTCAAACATTTTTTTTATTGCCGGTAATTGGTTGTTTTTATAACGACCCGGAAATACATACCCAATATTTCCATTTAGTATTTTATAACTGCTGTCATTTGGAGAAGGATTAAAGTCAATCCCAATATTGAGTCTGTTTATGGGTAAGCAGGGTATTGTTATCAGCATTAATTTTTTGTCCCTTTCGACTTCAATAACCATGGAATCCAGGTTCGACCTTAAAAGTCTTTGGCCAGGCATGTCCCTCAATTGGGTTTCATAATTTGAAGCAGGCGTTATATATAAATTATTTTTTAAAAGAATATTTACCTCCCGGCCGTTTATTTTTGTTATGATATCCCCGATTTTAATTTTTTCCTTTATTGATAGAGTGTCAGAATAATAATCCGTCACCACTAATTTATCTTCGATAAATTTTGCCTGGATTGGAGCATGGTATATGCCAAAATATCTATTTAAAGAATTGTTATTGCCCCATATATTGGCATGGCTATCATGAATCCGCGCGATAATTTCCAGACATGCAACAGTATATTGAATGGAATCCTTTGCATTAATAAATTTGGGGATGAATTCGGGAAGCACTTTATTCCAGTCTTCCCCGATTGCATATTTGTAAGGGTAAAAATATTGAATTATGTTCCAATAACGATAAAGGGATAATAACCTGTAGCCTGCATCGGGATATAACATTTTATAATAAGGATTCTCGTGAGAGAATACAGGGTTCCCTATTCCTCCGGCCAGATCAACATAAAAGTTTTCGTCCTGGTTACGATTATTTTTGATATAATTTAATTTTTCAACCAGGGAGCTTTTCAGATTTCCTTTATTGAAGAGAAAGCCGTAATCAGGTATTAGTTTAACGGAGCTGTCATATCTAACGGATTTACAAGTTTTGCATGTATCCGGTTTTCCAAGTTCGTCCACCCATTTTTCCATTGCTGAATTTGCCTCCTCCTTAGTTTGGGCAGAAAGTATTGAAGGCAAAACCCTGAATAAATCTGCATCCCAGTTGTGATCGCCAGCTGCTATTGAAGGGTGGAGGTATTTCAAGAATCCCCAGAGCATTCCAAGGTTAGTAAGATTTTCAACTTTTACTTTGTTAAGTACTATGGTTGAAATGCCGGATCCATTTGCGAAGGATGTATCGTGAACTGCCTGTAATATTTTCATGGATTTTAGCCTGATCGAGTATTTCCCTTCCTTTGCTGTATCGTCCGGAAGCGGATCTATAACAAGTAAATAATTACCATCTTCCGGACTTTCAAATGAAATAGGTTCAGGACCGTATTCGCCGTTAGGGGAATCAAAATACCCAAGCTTTACTGTATCACCTTTTTTGTAAACAGTGATTTCCAGATCTATTCCTTTTTGAATGATGATCGCCCTTAATGTATATCCTTTCTGAAGGCTAAAACTGAATTGTTGTTTTTCATTTTTATGAATAGAGAAAGTTGTTTCCTCATTGGGAATCGACTGCGCGATTATTTTTGTTATACAAAAAGAGCAAATAATAAAAACATACAATCGGCGCATGGATATTATTTTAATTTGGTTTCAATTTTGAAACCGATTTGAAAAATATATATAACGCGAATAAGAAAATAAGTATCCAAATAATAAAATGGATATCGACACCTGTTATAAATATAGTTTGTTTTTTAAAACCTCCCGCAATATCGGTCCACCAAAATGAATAGTCGAATATATCCAGGATTGTGTGTCCAATGATACCGGGAAGAAGGGATCCGGATTTATATGCAAGGATACCCAACAATACACTTGCAAAAAATATATGTGGAATTATCGGATGTGCCCAGTTTTTACTTAGATGGATGACCGTAAAGATGATTGAACTGATCATGATGGCTCCAACAGGTCCATACTTTTTTTCAAGTGGGGTTTGCAGGTATCCCCGATATCCGGCCTCTTCACAAACGCCGGCTACTACTGAACTCATGATAAGCATTATCCATGCGGTCCACAGGGGCATTTTTTCCAGCATTTTGTAGTCTGAAGTAAATTGAGACGCAGGAAATTCTGTGATTCTGAATGTTATTACGAAGGATGACTGAACAATGAGTACAAAGCAAATGGCTGCTATCATGCTCCATTTCCAGGTAGTGGGAGATAATTTAACCTTGCGGAAATTTTCACCGCCGCTGAAGAATTTCCAAAATGCCCATAAGCCGAATATCATGGGAATCACTGACCATGGGGGCATTATTACCAGTAGAATAACCGTCCATACTGTAATACCTGCCGTGCTTACCAGGAAACCCGAAAATATAGCCCGAATAAGTATTGGAAGCCTTTCCCAGTTTTTTAAAAGCTTATTTGTGCCCGGTTTCTTTTTCATATTGATCGTTTAGGCAACAAATATGGCGGATGAGCCGGGCAATTTCGTCCGGATACATGAATCCGAACGGATTAAACTGGTACGTTTTCTTCATGCAGAAAGTCGTACGATTTTAGCGGAGACTTTTTTTCTTAAACTCACTGGGTGTCAGTCCTGTATATTTTTTGAAAAGGGTATTGAAAGAAGATTTTGAATTAAATCCCACTTCATAAAGTACCTCAAGCACAGTTATTTTTCTGTCTTTTGGATTATTCAGCAGCATGGAAGCCTCTTCGATCCTGTTTCGATTTATGAAATCATAAAAATTCTGCCCAAGTTCTTCATTGATTACCTGGGAAAGGACTCTGGGCTTCAGGGAAACCTGAGAGGCAAGCTGGTCAAGCGTAAGCTCGGGATTCAGGTAAGGTTTTTTTTCTTTTACGTATGCCAGCACCATTTGGGCGATGATTCCTGATTCGGGATTGAGTTGTTTTGAAGAACTTTTAAGTCGGAATCTATGAGACTGATCAGGCATTTCACTTTCATCAGGAATAGTAAAGAAACCGGGTTTATGAAGAGCTTTCATCATTACCCTTATTACATAAAGGAGCATGAAAAGGACAATGATATTGAAAACTGTTAAATAATATTTTACCCAATGGGTCTGCGCAATAATACCATTGAATGCAGAAATAATTATTATCACTATAAAAAAAATGAAAGTGTTATTCAGCCAAGCAACGTTCATATTTCTGTCGTCTGAAAAATACTGGCCTGAAGCTTTCTTGTATCCTGAAACCAGACTTAGGGAAGCAAGTATGTAAAACAAGAACTGAATAAAAATCAGCGTTGAAATGATTGAAATAAGGTAAGGAAAATGATATGATCGAAACCCGGCCAGAATATTTTCCTGTTCGCTGTGTGATTTTCCAAGATAATAGTATTCTGTACAGACAAATAAAATCAGAAAGGGGAAAAAATGATATATGCTTTTGAAGCTGAGAGTGAAATTTTTATAAATGACAGATTTTGTGTAGAAATATATGAG
>DATHNR010000329.1:0-5710 GCA_035485835.1 Puia sp. | reverse complement strand
GTTATATCCCTTACCCCGGTTACAGGTATCGTGACCAGAAAATTATCGGTAAATATAAAATCGCAGAATTTCTGGTTGAAATCTGGTGAGCAGAAAGATTTGGGTCAGGAGACCTGGGTCACCATTTTACAACAGGGTGTTTCAGATACGGTTCTTCAGTGTCGTACCATCTCTTACGAACATATTCCCAGAATAGATTATTTCAAACCTGCCAGTTCAACAATTGTTTCTGTCGACATGAAGACCATAGGTACCAGGATTGGATACATCGATGGGGCTGGTGACAAAGTTCCGGATGCTTTAACGGCTATGGGATATAAAGTTATCAAATTAGACGAAAATTCTGTGACGGAAGAAGGATTAAAAAACCTCGATGCAATTATCGCCGGAGTACGGGCCTATGATGTGCACGATTGGTTATCCGGAAAATATCCGGTGCTGATGAACTATATAAAAAACGGTGGAAACCTCATTGTTCAATATAATCGAAACCAGGGAACAGATTCTACGGGCATCGGACCTTTTCCTTTTGGAATTTCAAATGCCAGGGTTACGGAAGAAAACGCTCAGATTCTTTTTTTGAATCCTTCACATCCTGTTCTTCATTTTCCGAATGAGATCAGTGACAAAGATTTTGACGGATGGATCCAGGAAAGAGGAATTTATTTCGCGCAGCATTTTGACCCGGGCTATCAGGCCATTTTTTCTATGCATGATTCAGGAGAACCTGATCAGAATGGCAGTCTTATTACTGCCTCTTATGGGAAAGGAAGTTTTACCTATACTGGCCTGGTTTTTTTCCGGGAACTTCCTGCAGGCGTTCCCGGAGCTTATCGCCTGCTTGCCAATATCATTGCACTCAATTCAACCAAAAGATAAATATAGCATGCTTAATAGAAGGGAAATCGCGTTTATCGTAGCTATCGTGACAGGCATTACTGTTGGCCGCCTTATTAAGAAAGTAACTCTTGGTATGCTCATCGGTTTAATGCTTGGTTTGATTGCAGCTATGCTGATGGCAAATCGCAGAAGCGATTCAAAATGACGATATGAAAGAATTGCCGGATGAAAAGCCTCCATTTTTTAAATCCTGGAATTCCTGGTACGTGATGGTTATTGGATTCCTGGTCCTGCTCATCATTTTATTCTACCTATTTACCAAACATTTTTCATGAGTCTTACCGACTGGATCGTTCTTATCGTGACACTGGCCGGTATTATCCTGTATGGATTATATAAGAGCAGGGCTGAAAAAAATCTTGAAAGTTATTTCCTGCTTAACAGGAGTTCTTCCTGGTATCTGATTCTTCTGGGGATCATGGGAACGCAGGCAAGTGCAGTAACATTTCTTTCCGCACCTGGTCAGTCTTATACCGATGGGATGCGTTTTGTTCAATATTATTTTGGTTTGCCACTGGCGATGGTGGTACTCTGTATAACATTCGTTCCGGTATTTCATAAACTGAAACTTTTTACCGCCTATGAGTTCCTGGAAAAAAGGTTTGATGGTAAAACAAGAACATTTACATCTCTTTTGTTTTTATTACAGCGCGGACTTTCTACCGGGATAAGTATTTCAGCACCATCCATCATCTTATCTTCTTTACTTGGCTGGAATATTCTATGGACCAATATCCTGATGGGCGGACTACTGATCATCTATACATTTACCGGCGGTGCTAAAGCAGTTGCCTACACGCAGCAGATTCAATTTATCATCATTATTGCAGGCATGTTTATCGTAGGTTATATGGTTGTTCACCTGCTTCCTGGAAATATGGGATTATCAGATGCACTGCATATAGGAGGTAAGGCCGGGAAATTAAATGTGATAACGAGCGGCAGAGATGAACATGGATTTCAATGGAATGATCGCTACAATATTTGGAGTGGTATCATCGGTGGATTTTTTTTACAATTGTCTTATTTCGGCACAGATCAGTCGCAGGTGGGCCGTTATCTGACTGCGCGCTCCACGCGCGAAAGCAAATTGAGTTTATTGCTTAACGGACTTATTAAAGTCCCCATGCAGTTTGGTATTCTGCTTCTTGGCGTGCTCGTTTTTTCTTATTACCAGTTTGCGAAAGAACCATTATTTTTCAATCAGACACAACTGGATCTGCTGGCCAAAACCAAATACGCTGATTCACTTAAAATAGTTACAAAGGAATATGAAACACTGCAAAAACAAAAAATAGCGCAGATGGATCCGTCTCTCGAAACCGAGGTGGAGAACAGGATGCATCAGGGACTTGCCATGCAGTATGCCCAGAAAAGGCAGACAGAATTGCGTTCCACCATTCAGCGTTGGCTAAGGGACAAAGACGTGAAGGGCGATGCCAATGACACGAATTATATTTTTCTTCGGTTCGTTGTTGATCATCTTCCGAGAGGACTTGTTGGTTTGCTGATCGCTGTTATTTTTTTATCTGCCTGGGGTTCCGTGGCGGCATCCCTGAATGCACTCTCTTCATCTACCATCAACGATCTGCACATCAGGTGTGTGAAGATTCCATTAAGCAGGGAAAGAGAATATCAATATTCACGTTTATATACACTGTTATGGGGAATTTTTTGCGTAGTAATCGCACAACTCGCATATAATATCGGTAACAGTTTAATTGAAGCTGTCAATGTGCTGGGATCATTGTTTTACGGGGATATTCTCGGTATCTTCCTCGTGGCATTTTATTTTAAGAAGATCAGCGCCACTCCGGTTTTTATCAGTGCAGTCATCGTGGAAGTTTTTGTAATCAGCATTCATATCCTCAATCAAAATGATATCGTACATATTAGTTTCCTCTGGCTGAATGCGATTGGAGCCTTAGGAGTCATTTTAGTAAGTTTAACATTACAAAGCTTAAGACCTAAAGCTCAAAGCCTAAAGCTTAAAACTTAATGTGGCGAATACGGAAATGTAGAAAATGATAAATGTGGGAGTTGAATGGGGAAATGATAATTTGGAAATAGGATTCAATACAGGGTCCGACAATCTTATGCAAACGATGGTTATATGAACGATCAATGGTTATCTAAACAATTTTCAGAATAATAATGAAAACTCAATTAACCTGCAATTAATTTCCAGATCTTCAAATTATCATTTCCTCATTCAACTCCCACATTTATCATTTTCTACATTTCCGTATTCGCCGCATTGAATTAAGCCTTAGGATAAGGCTTCAGATCTGATATTATTGTAGCCTTTTTTACTCACTTCGATGAGTCGTAGCACTTTTTCCCGTACATCATCACGTAAACCGGCTACTTCCTGTTCAAATACCTGATGCAATTCATCCAGTTCCTCATTGGTTGTTCCTCTTAAACGCCTGATTTTATCTTTGATAGTATCCACTGAATCACTAAATTTTTTCCGGGTGTCAGCTCCCTTGGCAGGGGCTATCAATATGCCAATTACGATACCTGAAAGTGTTGCTGTGAAAAGTCTCTGTAAGCTCATATAAGAAAAATTTAAGTTGACAAATTATTGATTATAAAATTCAACAACCTTGCCAGAATATGGATTCCTCACTTGCATAGATTTTTTTTATTGAGTATCTTTGCGCCTCTTTTACTTTGTTAAATCTGAATGATCTGAACTATGAGCACTTATCTAATCACAGGGGGAGCAGGTTTCCTCGGAATTAATATGACACGCTATTTACTGGACCGGGGTCATAAAGTGGTTTCCCTCGACATTGCTGATTTTGATTATCCTGAAAAAGACCGGATCACAGAAATAAAAGGTGATATCAGGGATCGTGCGATGGTTGACCGTTCCATGCAGGGAGTTGATTTTGTGATTCATACGGCTGCAGCCTTACCGCTATATAAAAAGGAAGACATTTATTCTACTGATCTGGATGGTACCCGCAATGTTTTACAATCGGCATTTGACAATCACATTCAGCGCGTGGTACATATTTCATCGACGGCAGTTTATGGAGTACCGGATCATCATCCGCTGGTGGAAAACGACAAACTTTACGGTGTTGGTGATTATGGTATTTGTAAAGTAAAAGCGGAAGAAATCTGCGTGGAATTCCGGAAAAAAGGACTCTGTGTTCCGATATTCCGCCCCAAATCATTTATTGGTCCCGAACGTCTTGGAGTATTCGGTGTGTTTTATGACTGGGCAAAAGATGGGAAGGGCTTCCCGGTACTTGGGAGCGGAAATAATAAATACCAGTTGATGGATGTGGAAGATTTCTGCGCTGCAATTTATCTTTCTACTACTATAGACGCGGCCAAAGCCAATGATACTTTTAATGTGGGTGCCAAATCATTTACGACAATTAAGGAAGACTACCAGGTAGTTTTAGACAGGGCGGGATTTGGAAAAAAAATTACCGGTGTACCGGCAGGTGCGGCAATCTGGATATTGCGAATTCTTAACAAACTGAATATTTCTCCTTTATATCCCTGGGTTTACGAAACTGCGTCGAAAGATTCATTTGTCTCCATCGAAAAAGCAGAAAGGGTGCTGGGCTATTCGCCTAAATTCTCAAACAAGGATGCATTGTTGCGTAATTATGAATGGTATATTGCCAACATGGATAAATTCCAGAAAACCAGTACCGGCGTATCTCACAGAGTTCCTTGGAAACAGGGAGCATTGGGGATTGTGAAGAAATTCTTTTAAGCCCAAAACCTAAAGCCTAAAGCCTAAAACTTTTTATAAATGTTTGGAGAAATCATAAGTAATCGGGAAATATTATTAGTGTTCTAAAAAGTAGTTTTAGGCTTTAAGCTTTAGGCTTTAGGCTTTAAGAGGATTGAAACGCCGGATGAAATTTCTGCAGTGTCTCTCTCAAATAAGCACGATCCAGATGTGTATATATTTCCGTTGTTGTAATACTTTCATGACCCAGCATTTCCTGCACAGCCCGGAGATCGGCGCCGCCCTCAACCAGATGTGTGGCAAAGGAATGCCGGAAAGTATGGGGCGAAACGGTTTTTTTTATTCCGGCTTCCCGAACCAGTGCTTTTAATAAAATAAAAATCATTTGTCTCGATAAACGGGCACCCCGCCGGTTGAGAAAGAGAATATCTTCATTGCCCTTTTTTATTTCAGCATGTGTCCGAATCCGGTGACGGTAAATGCCAATGAATTTTAGAGCAGTATTACCAATGGGAATCAGCCTTTCCTTGTCGCCCTTTCCAATGACTTTAATAAAACCCAGTTCCGGATAAAGAGACGACAAACGCAGGTTCACCAATTCTGATACCCGCAAACCACAACTATACATGGTTTCAAGAATAGCACGGTTTCTTTCTCCTTCAGGTTTACTCAGATCAATCGCTTCTACGATCCGGTTGATTTCTTCCACACTTAGAAAGTCAGGTAAAGATCTGCGGAGTTTGGGCGTTTCAAGAAGCAGGGTAGGATCCTGCCTGACAAGATTTTCCTGTATACAATATTTGAAGAATGAACGGATACCTGAAACGATGCGCGACTGGGAGCTTGCAGTCATACCAAGAACACTGATCCATTTTAAAAATTCCTGCAGTTCCTTTAAACGGATATTTTCAATAGACAAACCCGTTTCCTGTAATTCAAGATATTGTGTTAATTTTTCTATATCTCTCAGATAAGCTTCAACTGAATGATCTGAAAGTGATTTTTCCAGTTGCAGCCAGGCTTTAAAACCTTTTTTTTCTGCAGCCCACATGATTTTTATTTTAACTCCCACTTCCCGTCCGAAATTCC
>DATHNR010000328.1:0-6841 GCA_035485835.1 Puia sp. | reverse complement strand
AAGGTGCTGAAACTCGAAAGCAAAAAACACGGCAGCTACCAATATGAAACAACCGACGGGAAAGGAAATGTATTATTTAAGGCCAGTGGTGTGATCCACGAGTTTAGTCCAAACCGGAAAATCAGCCGGACATTTGAAATGGAGAATGCGCCTTTTGGTGTTCAGCTGGAGATTTACGAGTTTGAAAAATTAACCGACAACACCAGTAAACTTCATATGCACGTGATATATGAAACTGCTGCACTCAGGGACCAGGTCCTGAAGTTACCCTTTGCCCAGGGCCTGAACATGGCGCATAACCGAATTCAGGAAATCTTAAATAAATTAAAATAATATTTTATGACAACGAGAAATAAAATCATCTATTGGGTCTCTACCCTCTGGCTTGCATCAGGCATGCTGTCATCCGGAATTTTACAGCTGTTCAAAGCGAAAGTGGACGGGAAACTGTCGCCTCCGGGAGTGTATGGCATTACACATTTGGGCTTCCCGGTATATTTTCTATCCATATTGGGGTTTTGGAAAATCCTGGGGGTTATCGTTCTGCTTATTCCTAAATTTCCCCTGTTAAAGGAATGGGCATATGCAGGCTTTTTCTTTGTCTCATCCGGTGCGATATATTCTCATGTAGCCTGCGGCGATTCCTTCAATGATATTTTTCCTGCCCTGATACTTTTGATTATGACGGTAGTGTCCTGGTATTTCCGACCCGTTACCAGGAGAATCGTTTTGGTTAATTTTGCTACATGAGTTAGAAAGTATAAAAGAATAAGAATGGTGAATATTTAATGCGAATTTTCTGATCTCACAGATTAATTAAATTGTTATGGAAAAAATGAATCCCAAGGTTGATTTCTTTTTTAATAAGGCTAAAGCCTGGCAGAAAGAATTTGAGAAATTAAGAACCATCGTTCTTGAATGCGGGCTGACCGAAGAACTGAAATGGGGTCAGGCCTGCTACAGTTTTGAGAATAAAAACGTAGTCCTGATACATGGATTTAAAGAATACTGTGCGCTGTTGTTTTTTAAAGGCGCCTTGTTGAATGACAGCTATGGCATTTTGGTTCAGCAAACAAAGAATGTACAGGTTACCCGCCAGATCCGCTTCACCAATCTCCGGGAAATAGTAAAAATGAAAACCATACTGAAGGCATATATCTTTGAAGCCATCGAAGTGGAGAAGGCAGGTTTGAAAGTGAAACTTAAAAAGACCGCAGAATTTGAAATGCCCGAAGAATTTCAAAAGAAACTAAATAAAAATGCCGAACTCAAAAAAGCTTTTAATACATTAACACCGGGAAGGCAGAGGGCATACCTTCTCTATTTTTCTGCAGCCAAACAATCCAGAACCCGTGAATCGAGGATTGAAAAATATATAAAACCCATTCTCAATGGGAAAGGATTAAATGATTAGCATGGAAACTGTGGTTAAAGTTTTCAAAGCGGATGAAGGTTTGCATCAGAATGTAATAAGACTTGAAAATTACCTGGACAAAAATCAATTGTCCGGAAATAAATTGAATGAATCCCAAGGTTGACACATATTTAAGTAAAGTCGAAAACTGGCAGGAAGAATTGGAGCAATTGAGAGTGATCATTCTTGATTGTGGACTGGTGGAGGAATTGAAATGGGGACAACCTTGTTACAGTTTTCAGAAAACTAAAATTGTTATAATAGGGGGCTTAAAAGAATACTGTGTGATCAGCTTTTTTAATGGCGTATTATTAAGTGACCCCGAAAATATTCTTATTAAACCCGGGGAGAATACGCAGGCTGTCCGCCTGATCCGGTTCACCAGTGTTCGGGAAATAGTTAAGATGGAACCCATTCTGAAATCCTATATTTATGAAGCCATTGAAGTTGAAAAAGCCGGTCTGAAGGTCAATTATAAGATAAATCCGGAACCTGTTCCTGTAGAACTTCAAAAGAAATTAGATAAAAACCACACCCTGAAAACTGCTTTTGAAGCTCTGACTCCCGGACGGCAAAGAGCCTATATTCTTTATTTTTCTGCACCCAAACAATCCAAAACACGTGAGTTGAGGATTGAGAAATGTATAAAGCAAATTCTCAATGGTAAAGGATTGAATGAATGAAAAAACTAAAAATTTAATAATCATTTAAACAAGAAATCATGGCAAGCGTATCAATTTATTTAAACTTTAATGGCAATGCAGAAGAAGCATTCAATCATTATAAAAAAGTTTTCAGATCAGAATTTTCCAATCCGCTGATGCGGTTTAAAGATATGCCTCCGAGGGATGGAGCGCCCGCATTGCCGGAAGCTGACAAAAACAAAGTAATGCACGTGGCCTTACCTATTCTTGCCGGTGTACAAATCATGGCAACCGATATGCTGGAAAGCATGGGACAAAAACTGGTGGAAGGAAATAATTTTACCATCAGTCTGAATCCCGATACCAAAGCAGAAGCCGATAGATTGTATAATGAATTATCCGAGGGTGGTGCGGACGGAGTAGCGCCACATGATGAATTCTGGGGATACTGGGGCACCGTCAAAGACCGTTTTGGTATCCGATGGATGTTCAATATTATGAAGCAGCAGTAAAATTAAATTTCAGGAACACTTATTCCCTGAGAGATATTAAATTCGAAGTCGATGAATACAGAAAACGTTACTTTACTGAGAGCAGCCCGTGAATCACTGAAGGGCAAATGGGGCTTAGCAATTCTTACGTTTTTAATCTATACATTGTTCACTTCCGCTACTGGTTCAGTAGCATCCAGTGGCTCAAACATTACATTCTCCCTGCTGAATATAATCATTGGCGGTCCATTTGCATTGGGTGCCGCCATTTTTTCCCTTTCCATATCGCGTGGTAAAGAACCTATGCTGGAACAAATCTTCCAGGGTTTTAATCGTTTTTCAGATGCTTTTGTTGCGTATCTGCTCATCGTTGTTTATGTTTTATTATGGACACTCCTGCTTATAGTTCCCGGAATAATTGCTGCGCTGGGTTATTCCATGACGTTTTATATTATGACGGACGATCCGCTTATAAGACCTCAGGATGCATTAAAGAAAAGTAAATCCATGATGAATGGACACAAACTGAAATTATTTTATTTGTTTCTTCGCTTTTTGCTGCTGGGTTTGTTATGTATACTTACCCTTGGAATCGGATTCCTCTGGTTGATTCCCTATATTCATGTAACAATGGCAAAATTCTATGATGATATTAATGGAAATGAATTGACACTTAATCAATAAATTTTGCTGCCCTCAAATTATTTGGTAGCTTTCTGAAGCCTTCATTATGACTTTTATTCATCCAAACCAATAAGCAATGAAAAGTTTTCCAGTCATCCTGCTAGCCTTATCCCTATTTTCATGCAATAGCGAACCCGCCAAAGATGAAACGACCAAAACCGATACCACGGCGGCTGTGGCTCCTCCTGCTGAAGTAAAACCTCCGTTTGTACCATTCAAGGTCGTTATCGTCCAGCACCGCATCAAAGATTTTGGTAAAGCGGAAACCGAGTATTTTAACCGGGATTCACTCCGCAAAACCTATGGCATCAGTCACTATGTTATCGGACGGGATTTAAAAGATTCAAACGTGGTTTTTGTTGTAGATAAAATAGAAGACATGGATAAAGCGAAATCTTTTTATGCTTTACCCGGCGCTAAAGATGCGATGAAAAAGGCAGGTGTAAGCACGCCACCGGCATTTACATACGCAGAATTCATCAGAGGCAACGACTCCCCCATTCAATTCATGGATGGTCTGGCAGTCTCCCATCATGTAAAGGATTTTGGAGTCTGGTTAAAAGCCTATGATGCAGAAGGTGATTCTTTAAGGAGGGCCAATGGTTTGATAGAACGCGGTATAGCGCGTAATCTGTATGATTCCAATACAGTATCCATACTCTTCGAAGTGAGCGACATGGCAAAAGCCAAAGCAAGAATGGCTGCGCCCGAATTGAAAAAAGTTATGACAGATGCGGGTGTAGATAGTCCGCCAACATTTCGCTGGTATACATTGATAAAATAATGAAATATAAAACAAACGCTTTACTGGTCTTTCTGAATTTTATTTTCGCCTGTTCGAACCCAGCCAGGCAGGATAATCAAAAAGACAGTACTGAAAATAATGCGGTTCATGCAGATTCTGTAACAGTAGATTCTGTAAAAGGGGGTAATCTGGTAAAATCCGAAGCACCCGATGCGTCCGTAAAAATTACACAGGGATATGCTATGCCCAGGTTTGATGATAAGCAGGCACAGTCCCCCATAAACATTTTAACCGATAGTACCATCAATAATTCTCATGAGTCAATCAACCTTGCATTTAAAGTCGGCGTAACTGCGATTGAAAATTTAGGGCATACCATTCAGCTGGATTTTAAAGATGGAAGTACTACGCTTGCGGGAGGGAAAGTTTATTTTTCAAAGCAATTCCATTTCCATACTCCATCAGAGCATTTAATTGATGGCATGACCTTTCCCCTTGAAATGCATATTGTAAATATCCTCGATGATTCAACTGACAGAAATCACCCCCGGTATTTAGTTGTTGCATTTCTTTTTAAAATGGGCAGGGAAAACAAATTTATAAAGGAATTTTTAAATGAAATTCCTGCAGAAGAAGGTAAAGACAGCCTTCCTTCCGGAGAAGTAAAATTTGAAGATCTCTTCAATACAATTCCGAAAAATGAACAGGGATATTATTCCTATAAAGGATCACTGACAACACCTCCTTATAGCGAATCTGTTGACTGGATCATAAAAAAGTATATCCTGGAAGCTTCGCCTGAACAAATATATAAAATCGAAAAAATGGAGGGTGACAATGCGCGACATGTTCAGGCATTAAATAAGAGACGGGTTTCTAATAGTTGAGGAACAGTAACTAAATGAGCAAAATTTATTATTCAATTTAGTAGTATCTAAATTAAATAAGATGAAAATAAATTATTGCCTTTGTTTGGCATACGGAATATTTATTTTCTATTCCCCTTTAAAATCCAATAGCCAGGAAATCAAAGATTCGGCTTCACAAATCTCCGTCAAAAAAGGCCTCTTTGATTCGGATAATATATTGGAGATATCATTAAAAGGTAATGTTCGCGAATTATTAAATGACAGATCTGATAATCCAAAAGACCATCCATTTCATCTTATATATAAAGGAGAAGACAGCAGCTCAATTTCAGTTCCGGTAGAAGCAAAAACAAGAGGGAATTTCCGCAGGCAAAAAGGAAATTGCTACTACCCTCCCATTTTATTGCAGTTTCCTAAGGGAGACATTAAAAAGTCATCCATTTTTAAAGAAAATAAAAAATTAAAACTGGTGATGCCCTGCAGAGGTGATCAGTCTGTCATTCATGAATGGCTGGTATACAGATTATATAACCTGGTGACTCCAATAAGCTTCAGGGCAAGACTGGTTAAAGTAAAACTGGAAGATACAAAGAACAATAAAGAGATTAAACCTTTTTACGGGATGCTGCTGGAAGAAGAAAAACAAATGGCTGAGCGAAACGGAGATATTCCGGATAAAAGAAAGCTAAGGCCTGAACAAATTGAAACCAGTTCCTTTATAACATTGGCAATGTTTGAATATTTGATTGGCAATACGGACTGGTCCATTCAATTCCTGCATAATATCAAACTGATTACGAATAGTTCAGGCAAGGGTCCCGTTGCTGTACCTTATGATTTTGATATGTCCGGGATCGTGAATTCGAATTATGCCAAACCGGCCGAGGAATTAGAAATGCGATCCGTGAGGCACAGGAGATATCGGGGTTATTGTATAAAGGATATGAAAAAATATGATGAGGCCATTGCCTTATTTAATAAACTGAAAGAAAATATATATTCCCTTTATACTAACAGTACTTTGCTTGATGCAAAGTATAAAAAGTCAACCGTAAGTTTTCTTGATGAATTCTATGCCACGATCAATGATGCAAAAGAAGTAAAAAAGGAATTTGAGTATCCCTGCTATCAACATGGAACGGGTCATATTGTTATTAAAGGTTTAAGTAAATAGAAAATGGAAATCACAACCGAATTGCTCAGAGAAACGGCTCAGTGGCTTGAACCATATTTTAAAGCCAACTTACCGCCTGCCTATGAATCCCGCAATTTCTCTGCAACACTGAGGCTCGCCCAGACCTGCGATTTGATTAGTGTACAAACTATTTCACAGGAGCAGGATCGCATGAAAATCAGTCTGGCAGCCTGGTTTCTCTATACGGGCTTTTGCAGTGATCCCGGAAATTACCAGATAGCGAGCTCAGAACTCGCTTCAAGCTTCTATAAGGAAAAAGGGTTAAGCTCTGAAATTATTCAGGGAATAAAGGAAACCATCTTAGCCACCCGTTATCCTCAGCAACCTGTTACCATTCAGTCACAGGTTTTATGCGATGCTGAAACGAGCTGGATGGCCGACAAATCTTTTTTTCAAAAACTGGAGCTTTTTAGAAAAGAAAAGTCTTTCACGGGCAAAAAAGAAATAACAGAGAAAAACTGGATTGAGGAAAATATTATGAATCTGGAAAATCATATATACTTTATTCCTTTTTCCAGGGAGATGTTCGGGAAGAAAAAAGAAAAAAACCTGCTTCGTTTAAAAGAAAATCTTACAGCATCGAATAGTTCCCAATCAATACTTCAGGAACCATTATCAGTTCCAAAAACAAAAGGAAAACCTGAAGTATCCCTGACCAGTGATTTAAAACTGGAAAGGGGCGTCGAAACGCTATTCCGGAATACTTCGCGCAATCAGATTCACCTGATACGCCTTGCCGATTATAAAGCGAATATGATCATTAGTATTAATGCAATTATTATTTCTGTAATACTTTCCT
>DATHNR010000327.1:0-3117 GCA_035485835.1 Puia sp. | reverse complement strand
TGCATTTATAGCAGAAATGGAAAAAGCAAGCCAGCAGCAGCAGCCGGAACAACCATCTACTGATTCATGGATTGGTAAAACAGTTCCTGAAATGGTTATGCAGGATATAAATGGGAAAGATGTTTCCATCAGCTCATTCAGGGGGAAATATGTGCTCATTGATTTTTGGGCAAGCTGGTGCGGGCCATGCAGGATGGAAAATCCAAACGTAGTCAAAGCTTTCAATGAATTCAAAACAAAAAATTTCACCATTCTCGGGGTTTCTCTCGACAAGGATAAAGATTCATGGAAAAAAGCCATTGTACAGGATCATCTCACTTGGACGCAAATGAGTGATTTAAAATACTGGAACAGCCAGGCAGTCGAAACTTTTGGCTTTCAGGGAATCCCTTTTAATGTACTTGTGGATCCATCCGGTAAAGTAATTGCGCAGGAACTTCGTGGTGAGGATCTGGATTCTAAACTTAAGCAGGTTCTTAATTAAACAGCTTTGATAATGTGGTGAATACGAAAATGTAGAAAATGAAAAATGTGAAAGTTAAATGGGGAAATGATAATGTGGGAAATAGGAAAATTGAATTTTGATTGTCTCGATTAACCGGGGGATTTTTCATCAAAAACAAACTTCAGGGAAAGCTTAGGAGTTGCAAATGATTCAGTTCTTCTTTTATAATAAATTCCACATTTACTACATTATCATTTCCCCATTTAACTTTCACATTTTTCATTTTCTACATTTTCGTATTCGGCACATTATTTTTCTTAGGACTAATAGCAATTAGTAATGCTGGTAAAAATATCAGATTGGTAAGTGTCGCCATTACAAGTGTCAGCGATGTCAGCCAACCCAGCGCCTGCGTTCCGCCAAATCCGCTGAAGCAAAAAATTATAAACCCCGCGATCAGCACAAGTGAGGTATATATAATGCTGATGCCTGTCGAATGAATAGTCTTGACAACGGTACTAATTGTGCTCGTCGTCAGGTTACCGTCCTGTTTATAATTTACCAGGAAACGGATTGTAATATCAATAGCGATGCCGAGAGCAATACTAAAAACCAATACAGTGGATGGCTTTAATGGCACACCAGCCCATCCCATCACACCGGCTGTAATAACCAGTGGGATGACGTTTGGAAGCAATGAGCACAACAGGATACGCAAACTTCTGAACAGATATAGCATACAGGCGGCGATCAGGAAAAAAGCCCAGATAATGCTTTGCTTCAAGCCACTTATAATAAAAGCACTTCCTTCCAGAAAAGTTACAGTTGTACCCGTGAATTCAATATGATAATGTGCTGTATCGAATAATTCGTCTGCGCGTTGCTGAACAGCGCCAAGAATTTTTGGTAATTGAATACTTCCCACATCCGCCATATTTACATTTATGCGAAGAACCTGTTTATTGCTGTCGATGAAACTATTCACAAGTTTCATCACGCCATTTGGTTTGATGCTGCTGTCGGACTTTGAATTTAAATAAGGAGCAAGGAATGGTAATTCAAATTCATTCGGCAACCCATAATGTGCACTGTCATTATTGTAATAAGCCTGACGTAAGAATTTAAAGCCCTCTGCAATGGATAAGCGCGTTGCCATCACTGTGCTGGAATCGATATATGAAGAAAGTTCATCGATCTTTGTAAAATTCCCCAGCAGGTTGGCCCTTATTCCGTTTTTTCTTTTTGTATCTATAAGAATTTCAAGTGGCATGACACCTTTGAAATTGGCTTCAAAAAATTTCAGGTCGGCATACACGGGATCTGTTTTAGGCAGGTCATCGAGGATAAAAGATTCGGAACGGAGGCGTGTCATCCCTGCAACGGATATGGCCAGAATAATAAGGGTAATTATAAAAATTGCTTTTTTATGATGAAGAGCCCAGTTTTCCAGCAAGTCGAGAAGTGACATGAGCCAACGATTCGTCAGATATTTCATATGCCTGACTTTCGGATCTGGAAGATAACTGAGCGCTGCAGGAATGAGAATGATTGAAATAATAAATAACAGCATGATATTGATTCCGGCCACGACACCGAATTCTTTTAATATGGCGCTTTTCGTTAGTGCAAATACGCCAAATCCAATGGCAGCAGCAATATTGCAGAAAAGAGTTACGATTCCCATTTTGCTGATCATTTCAAATAAAGCTTTTCTTTTTTCACCATATTCCCTGAATGAAGTATGATACTTATTCAGAAAATAAATACAATTGGGAATGCCGATAACTACGATCAGGGGTGGTATCAGGGCATTGAGAAGAGTGATCTTATAGCCAAATAAATGCATGGTAGCCAAACTGAATACAACGCCAATAATCACTACTACTAATGACAATAACATATTACTTAGACTACGAAAAAAGATAAGCAGTATTAAAGCAGAAAGCAAAACAGATCCCAATAAAAACCATTTCATTTCGGTAGCCACCTTGGTTGCCATGTTGGTTCGGATCAGTGGAAGACCGCTAAAATGCATTTGCAGCTGATGAGCTTTACCAAAATCATCACCAAGTTTCACAATGTTACTTACAACAGCAGTCCGCCCTGCTGAATTCATAATTTGTTTGTTGACGGTAACAGCCATCAGGTAGGCATGCGTGGCAGGATTGTATAAAATGCCCTTGTAAAACAAAAGATTTTCAAAAGTTTTTCGCGAAGAATCCAGCGATGATTGAGAAGTATAGAATCCGGGAAATATCCGGTCTGCTGTAAGTTTTTCAGTGAGTAAATTTTTATGCAGGATAATGGCATCCGGTATACTTAAAACCTGTTCAACTCCTTTAACAGTTTTCAGGTTTCTGCTTAACAGGAGATAGTCGTTGAAGACATCTTCCGAAAACAGCTGGTCTGTTTGTACACCGATAACGAGCAGGTTTCCATCATCACCGAATTTTTTCAGAAAATTCTGATAAGCCTGGTATTTTGCATTATCAGTCGGGATTGCTCTTGTATATTCATAGCTCAATTCCACTTTCGATGCCTGGAATGCCATATAAATAAAACTGGCTGTAAGAAAAAGGAGCAATGCCAAACGGAATTTCAATACAAAGGCCGCTATAGATCCCCACATGTAGATAATATTTGATGAAACTAACCGGACGCCCGGCAAAGAA
>DATHNR010000326.1:0-3843 GCA_035485835.1 Puia sp. | reverse complement strand
AGGTAACAGAAGGCACCCAACGGAATAAAGACCATTGCACAGCCTGGGTTTTGGACGGATCTCCCGGATCCTGCTGAAAGCTGATACTATAAGGATTTTCTCTTCCATAAGCATTATAAAGAGAGAAGTTCCAGTTACTTTCAAATTTTTTCGTCTTTTTGCCTTGAAGTGTAACGCCAATATCCAACCTGTTATATGAAGGCATCCGGTATCCATTTCTTTCTACATAAACAAATGCAGCCTGTCCGCCCACTTCGTATTTCCCACTTGGCCAACTGACAGCGTTACCGGTGTAGTAAACAAAATCAGCAGACAAGGTCCATTTCTTATTCAGCTTATAAATTCCCACAACTGATAGATTATTTGTCCTGTCCTGATTTGCAGGATACCAGCTGTCATTATTCACTTGCGTGAACTGCCGCTCCGTCCTGGATAAAGTATAACTGATCCATCCACTCAGTTGTCCGTATTTTTTTTTGATGAAAAGTTCCAGACCATACGATCTGCCTTTCCCAAATATCAGCTGGGATTCAACATTTACATTCGCAATCAACTGCGCACCATTTTTATAGTCGATCTGGTTCTGCATGTTCCGGTAATAAATTTCTGTCGAAAATTCATATTGATTGTCCTTGAAATTTCTGAACCAGCCTGCAGATACCTGGTCTGCAATTTCAGGTTTTACATTATTACTACTTGGTATCCAAACGTCGGTTGGATTTGAAGAAGTACTGTTCGAAAGAAGGTGAAGGTTTTGCGTTGTACGCGCATATGCAAACTTAACTGAACTGTTCTCTGTAAGCTGGTAGCTCATGGAAAAACGGGGTTCCAGGTTAAAATAATTTTTCACTATCTGGCCCGATCCATAGTTTGCAGTATCAATGGCGTTGCCGGCAGAGTCATATGTATAGAATGCGCCAGGGCCCAATACGGTAAAGAGTCCTGCACGAAGTCCATAATTTATATTCAGTTTCTCAGACACTGCGATTTCCTGAGAGAAATACAATGCACTTTCAATGGCATGTTTATCAGGTACAGATATTGAATTAAAATTATCACTCTGCGGAGCGGCTGTAATGACTCCTGGCGAAGTCGTGATACCTATAACATCAAGCCCGAAATTTATTTTGTTTCCAGAGCCTACAAAATATTGCATATCCTCTTTGAAGTGATAATCTCTGATATAGGAATTGATAGCAACATCATTGTTACCGGAAGTCACGTCAATATCATAATCATATTTACTATAAATAAGGGATGTGTTGGAAAACAACCGGCTGTTGAAAATATGATTCCATCTGAATGTAGCTGTCGAATTCCCATAGTCAATTCCAAAACTATTACCAAGGCCCAGAAAATCCTTTCCAAAATAACCGGACAAATAGATATGATCTTTGTCACCCAGTTTGTAATTCGCCTTGGCGTTGATATCATAAAAATACAGGCTGCTGTTTTTTGTGTTTGTATCTTTCGACAACTTGAGGAAGAGGTCAGCATAGGTTCTTCTGGCACTTACTATGAATGAACCGTTATCTTTTTCGATGGGTCCTTCCACATTCAGCCGGGATGAGATCAGTCCTAGGCCACCGCTCACCTGATATTCTTTTGAATTGCCATCATTCATTCTTACATCCAATACGGAAGCAAGTCTCCCGCCATATTCTGCAGGAATGGCGCCTTTATATAAGGTCACATCTTTTATGGCGTCTGAATTGAAAGTGGAAAAGAAGCCCAGCAAATGGGAAGGATTATAAACTGTTGCTTCATCGAGTAAAATAAGATTCTGATCTGTAGTGCCTCCTCTTACATAAAAACCACTGCCACCATCACCCGCTGATTGTACCCCGGGAAGTAACTGGAGTGATTTTAAAATATCTTTTTCTCCAAAAATCACAGGCATATCCTGAATTTCTTTTACAGAAAGCTTCAGTACTCCCATAAGTGGTTTCCTTACATTGTCGGTCTGCCTGACTGAACTAACCACGACCTCCTGCAGTTCTGTGTTCCGTTGAACCATTTCTATCGACTGGGTAAGATCCTTATCCAGATCAATTTTGACCGAATCAGTAATATAGCCCGAAAAACTTATGACCAGTGTATATTGACCTTTTGGAGCAGTAATGGAAAAGAACCCATAGGAATTGCTTAAAGATGCTGATTTTGGTAGTTCCAGCAGGTATACGGTAGCTCCGATTAAAGATTCGCCTGTTCTGCCTTCTTTGATTGTACCACTGATGGTATGCCTGTTTTGACCATAGGATACCGATACAGATAAAAGAATTATAAAGAGATAAAGCCATTTACTCATCAAGCAGGTATTATTTATCCGATATGTAAATGTATCTCAACCTGATGTTATTTATATGCTACTCTGCAACATACGCAAAGGGGAAATGTTAATATTTCCAGAATTTCCAAATTACAACGACTCTTCCATATACTATGTCAATTGTCGATTGCTACAATGGACTTGCAAAATACATTCCTGATCCTCGTTTCACTTCTGGATATCCACAGCCTTTTGTAATTACGCAGATTTCAAAATTGTAAATTGAAAATATTTAGTATTTGTAAGAATTTACTTTACCGATTTTACTGAAGCTTGAAATTTAGTGGTTGTATTTTGTAGGATTTTACATTATGACCGTTTTGAAAGGCCGGCTCCCATTTCCCGGAGTCTTTAATAATCCTGAGCGCTTCTTCATCCAGCGAATATTCTACAGACTTGGCAATAAATGGACTTATTACATATCCATCTTTGTCAACGATGAAACTAACTCTCACCATACCCTGAATACTGCCGCTCACTGCACGATCCGGATATTTGAGGTTCTTCATAAGGTAATGATACCAGCCTGCAGTTCCGCCTGGATATTCAGACTCCTTCTCATCCTTATAAGAAATAGAAGAATCTTTTTTCTGCTTTGCAACATCAATGAAATCGATAAGAGAATCATCCCGGTACACATATTTGAATCTAAATTTCAGGCTGTCACCGCTCAGCTTCCATGCGTCACCATTTTTCCTGCCTTTTCGAAATGTAGTAGTTGAATCAAGCAATCCTGTCAGATTGTAATTATAAGAGATACCATTGAGTTCCTTGCCTTCTCTATCTCCGTATTGTTCAGATTTAATAATGGGACCAACAAAATTGTAATAATCCCATTGCCAGCAGGTATCATTGACCTGGTATTCGTGCAATAAAAACCTGGCAGTTTTAATTTTAGTAGGTTTCCAGTTATTATCAAAAACATATAGCGCATCTTTTTCCTGGGATCTGGCTTTTAAAGTGAGGATCAGCAGAAAGTAAAGGGTTAATTTTTTCATGGCAGCAAATTAACCGTTTCATTGGAATTAAAGTAAGGCCGGTCATCAAAGATTAACCCTCTTTTAATTGATTTCTATAAAATACCTATAATCTAGATAATGGTGAGTTTCGTGATGAGGAGTATAAAAGCAACAATTGTAAATTTTTATCTTCTATTCCTTAATGACCGGCTTTGAGCAGCTTGAAATGATCTACCTGATCCTTATATGCAATCCGAAGATAATAAATCCCTGAAGGCAACACATTCATTCCCTCGTAACTGATCTGGTTATTGCCTTCTATAAGTGGTTCGGTTCTCTGCGAAAGCAGTTTTCCCATGGCATCATATAATGTTATTGTAGCCGGGCCTGTGATAGTTGTTTCAATTGAAAGGTTGAAAGAATTAATAAATGGATTGGGTCCAACACTTATTTTGTCGGAAATATTTTCACAATTTACATTCAGAATCGATGAGTAAGAAACAGAACCGTCCAGGTCGGTCATTTTTAACTGATAGTAATTATTTCCTGGTGATG
>DATHNR010000325.1:0-3503 GCA_035485835.1 Puia sp. | reverse complement strand
TGGGTCAGCAGGACAAAGGAAAACATATTCTTTCAGCATCGCAGGTACCCATAAGTTTTACTTCATTTCCAAGTGGTGTCTATATAATCAAAATGGTGAGCAGTCAGGGTAATGCCGTTTCCAGGTTTATGGTTGCACATTAAATAGTTAAACAGCCGCTTTGGTAGTTAGTACTTTTTTCACCGGCGGAATATATAACATCGCTGTACATAAACAGTTTTTGCATTGTTTTTGTTGAAGAATATCGTAATTGACACAACTTTTACACCCTTCCCAAAAGCCCGACTCTTTTGTAATTTCATTAAATGTTACGGGTTCAAAACCGAGTCCGGCATTCATCTTCATAATAGTCAGGCCGGTAGTAATGCAGAATATATTTGATTTAGGATATTTAGAGCGGCTGAGTTTAAAAATTTTATTTTTGATCTTTTTGGCGATCCCTGATAAGCGGTAGGATGGAGCAACGATCAAACCTGAGTTAGAAACGAATTCTCCGTTGCTCCATATTTCCAAATATGAAAATCCTACCCATTTATTGTCGTTGGTTACGGCAACTACTGCTTTTCCTTCTCTCATTTTTTGAATAATGCTTTCCGGTGTACGCCTTGAAATACCAGATCCTCTTTGAATGGCCGATCTTTCTGTTTCTTCAGATATCTCGATTGCATATTGTTCATCATCTTTACCTGCAATCCTGATGATTATATTGTCCGGGTCCATAGATAATAGTTTTAAAAGCGCCTGTTGTTTTTAACAACCGCTCTGATTTGTTTGCTGATTGTAGAGTGAATAAAGTTCTGCCGGTATAAATGATTTAAGAATCACTTTCTCCGCATTCTCTTTGGGGAAAAAAGAAGAAAATGAATAAACAAAAATGTTTTCTATTGCATTCTTTACGATTATATCACCCTGTTCGTATAATTTACCAGCCAGTTGAAAACATCTTTTTGCCAAAATATAATTATGTTCCTGAATGGCTTTGCGGGTATAGTTTGAAAAATTTTGAAGGTCTTTATAAATATTCATGCTTAAAGTTCCCAACTGCATTTTGGAAGAAAAGGACGGTAGTGTTTGGGTCAGATATCCGGGAACTTCATATTGCGTAATCATAGTTTCATTGTTTGTTTGCCTTATATATGCCAATTATAATCCAACCCATGTTAAAAAAAATTAAATCGTGTAGTATTGATTATTAATCAATCATTTACGAATGCCTCGTTCATTTTTTAATATACTTTGGCTGATGAAAATCCCTGTCAAAATGGAAGGAGTATTCCTAAATGGGAGGCCGTTAAATGGGAGGCCGTTGCGGGATAACCTGGAAGGTCAGAATGATTTTATGTTAGCATTCTATTCAATCCTTCTCTTTCAAAAAGAATTCTGCCAAGTTTTAAATCAGACCATCCTTCCTTTAGTTTGTATGTGAATGCTGGTGTATTTCCATTTAATTCACATTCTATAAAATAAGTGGCAACCCTATTATTTTTAATTTCTTCCAGATCCTTTAACTGATGCAGATGGGTGGATATTATAAACAGGGAATTGGTAAACCTGGTCAGACCTTTTATCGTAACCGTACTTATTTCCAATGCATCTTCAATATTTGTTCCCCTGAATAATTCATCAAACACTGCGAAACATTTCGATCCCTTTTCAGCATCTGCCAGTACATTTTTCAAAGTGATTATTTCTGTCATAAAATGACTATATCCGCTAACAATACTATCAGTCAGGTTAATTGCTGCAGAGATGGTCGTGAACAATGGCATGACAACTTTAGAAGCCGGAACTGCGAGACCTGTCTGTCCAAGGTAAACGCATAGACTGATCGACTTCAGCAGGGTGGATTTGCCGGACATATTCGGTCCGGTTAAAAGGATTACATTCTTATGTACAAACAAATCGTTCCTCACCGGATTTTTAATGAGCGGATGAAAAAGACCTTCCATTGAAAAAACAGATTCATCAAAAGAAGGAAAAACAAATGCATTTTTGATTATGCCATTGCTCACCGATAAATATGCTTCGAATTGAAACCATCGCTTCCAGAACGAAGCTGCCTGTCCATTCGTAACTTTTTCTGTAATGACCTTCATTAATTCCACAATATGCCTGATCCTGATTTTCTTTTTACGCAGGATAGTTTCATAACGCTCCAGGTCAAAATCGATCAGGAATCCATGGAGCCTTTCCAATTCCGTCGCATATTCACGTGGGAAATGTCGGGCATCTATCTTTTCAAAAAACGCTATTTGTATTTTATAAAAGAGATGGATAAGAAGAATAAGCCTGCCTCTTTGCTGATTCCTCATTTTCTCATTAAAACTAAGTTTCCATCTCAGCTGGGGACCAAAAAAGGACCCTGCAGAAAAAGTTTCGAAGTAGTCATAAATTTCCGACAGGTTGAATCGCGAAAAGGAATAATCTTTGAATAATTCTCTGTTAGCACTAAACCCCTTTAGTATAAGCTGTCTGTTCATGATTTCAGGCTCAGAACTCAGGGGAAACATAACTATTTCCCGAACGGCCTGTCCTGAATAATAATTAAAAGTGAAATCAAACAGGGGAAGAATCTCATCTTCAATATTTAGATCACTGGTATTGAGCATGCAAAATTTAAAAGGGCCAATTGCTTTGAATCGGGGATAATTAATATGAGATTACTGTTTGAAGATACTGCTTATTACAAGATTTTTATATCCCCGGGTTGGCTGATTGATGAAGATAAATTGAATTAGGAGTTGTCGAAACCTCCTGCTGGATACTGTTTTACCGCAATATATCCCGGTTAGCAGGGAATTAACATACCTAAGTGAACTTATCCATATAAAGAACCTACCTTTTGATGTTCGGAGCATCTGTAATCATTAATTGAATGCGAATCACAAAACCAAATCATCTAATTCCTTCCCATCTCCATCAAAGGGCATTTAATAATTCCTTTTTGCCAAATATTATCAGCATTATCAGCGATGGTAAAATTATAGCAGCTAATCGTGCAGCCGGGAAATTACTGGGATATACGGGCAAAGAATTGCTTCTGAAGAATTTTGATGAGATTTTCATTAGTTCCAACCTGCGTTTTAAACGAATGCTAAAACTGAGAAGTGAAGTCGGCCATGCTATTGGTGATTTAAATGTTATAAAGAAAAATGGCAAGCAGATACCCTGTCAGATTACATCGGTGGTATTTGCAGGAGACAATCATATCAGGAAAGCGATTACTACTCTTGTTAACCGTAGTGAAAGTATACGTCGGCAATCTGAGATTGACATCAGAAATGAAAAGAAAGTGGCTGATGAAATTATTCATGCACTTGCTAAATCAGAAGCAATCCTTAGCCGCTTGCATAATCTCGAACATAAGCTGGATGAAGAAATTACAGCCAAAGAAGAATCGGTATCAGAATCTGAGGTTCAGCGGAAGCTTTTTAAAAAGGAATGGAAAGCCGAAATAAAATTAAAAGCAATTCAAATAGCTGACGCAATTAAAAATGCAAAGC
>DATHNR010000324.1:0-4865 GCA_035485835.1 Puia sp. | reverse complement strand
AACTTACTATCCAGTTTTACACTGAAGGGTGATCCCACATTTACTTCTCTGATGGATGTAGTATAATATTCCACTTTGCCATCATATACCTGACCAAGGGGACCTGTATTAGGTGAAGAAAATGCGTTGAGTTTGGTCGTGCTGATTTTTGTCACATCCCGGCCGTCGAAAATACTTTCGTTAAAACAAACGAGCACACCCCGACCCCTGCTGTTTGGATTGGCAGCTACGGTTACCGCATCATATAAGTTTTTAGGACCGTCTGCGCTGATGGCCGTTGCTGGTCGCATAGAGCCAGTAATCACAACCGCATTTTTATAGTGAACGGTCAAGTCTAGAAAATAAGCGGTTTCTTCCTGTGTATCTGTACCATGAGTTATAACCACAGCATCCGCTTCATTATTTTCAAAAATCTGGTTGATGCGCACAGCCAGTTTTTCCCAAATGGCTATCGTGATATCCTGACTTCCTACGGAAGCAATTTGTTCGCCGGTAACGTTTGCTATTTTATGTATCTGGGGGACGGCTGATAATAATTCATCTATGGGCAACGCTCCGGCTTTATATCCCGCCCGGTCTGCAGAAGCACCCGCTCCTGCAATAGTGCCACCGGTGGCGAGTATCTTGACTCTTGGGAGGTTGTTTGCCTGTGTGAATCCATGTATGGTGATAATAATTAACAGACCAATTAATGTAAATTTTTTCATGTTTTTATTTTTTTGCCGAAATGATTGGAAAAAAAAATATGAGAATAAGTCGTCGAAAGAGTCTGGATTGATCAGCTTTATCTGTAAAAGATCCCACAGGACTTAAAACTCAATAAGGTACTCAATTGTACAATGGGTATGATATGACTTATATCAATACAACTTATGATTTAATTCATTAAAAAAGGTAAAAGCTCAAAACTTTTAAATAGAAAGAACTCATTTAACCGTTAATTAAGTGCACGAGTAACAAGCTTTCCGGCAATTAAGAATATTGTAACCCGCAGCTTTAATTATTCATTTAACTGTTAAAGGATTCCATCTGGGATTCGTTGCGCTCAAATGGTGTGCTAATTATTTTAAAAGCAGCCTGAACCTGTCCTAAGCAGGAACTTCCTGTGTGATCTGCGTCCTGAACATGTTCAGCAATTCCGTCAGATTTGTTGGAAATACAAAAAAAGGAACTAATATTACTCTTTCAAATCTTACGACATTCAACTGGTTGTAATTAAGTTTTCAGAAATATAGCAGGATGCACACACAGAACAGTTGAATATTTCTCCAAATCCTGACCCCCTGATTTTCATACGGACAATTGTCAGCTTACACTATGACTACTATCATTTCTTAGAAGAAGTAATCTTTAGAATTTTATATAATGATACTGATACAACTTGCGATTGTGCTCATCTGCATTTTCATAGGCGCCCGCATGTCAGGAATTGGTTTGGGCGTAATGGGTATGATCGGTCTTCTTCTGTTAATTTTTATTTTCAAAATGCAGCCTGCAGATCCTCCCCTTGAAGTAATGCTTATCATATTAAGTGTTGTTACAGCAGCGGCTGCACTTCAGGCTGCGGGAGGCATGGACTGGCTGGTTACCATCGCTGGAAAATTATTGCGTAGCCGCCCGAAACAAATTACTATCCTGGGTCCGCTGGTAACTTATTTTTTTACTTTATTCGCCGGCACCTCGCATATCTCTTATTCCATCATGCCGATTATCGCAGAAATTGCCATCAAGAAAAGAATCCGGCCGGAAAGAGCACTTAGTATGAGTGTTACAGCTGCTCATATGGGAATTACTGCAAGCCCTGTATCCGCTGCAACTGCCGCGTTGCTTTCCGTTTTGTCAGCCAGTGGTATAAAATTGGGAGATATACTCAAGGTTTGCATTCCTTCCACAATAATAGGTGTGCTGGTTGGAATTTTGTTTGTATACAAGCGTGGAAAAGAACTCGATGTGGATCCTGAATTTCTTGAAAGGATGAAGGACCCTGCTTTTGTAAAAAATCTGGATCAGACCGAAAATAAAAATGCTTCTGAGCCGCTCAAACCCGGAGCTACCAAATCAGTAATAATTTTTGGACTCGCAGTGTTATTCGTTGTTTTGGTAGGATCTTTCCCAGCACTGTTACCATCGTTCGCTGGCAAAGAAGGGTTCGAACCAGGCTTTTCAGTGAATGCAGCCGGCCAGTTGCAGGTATCTTCCATGATCATGATGATTATGCTTGCTGCTGCAGGATTAATCATATTGTTCGCAAAAACCACAGCAGCCCAGGTAACAAAAGCAAGTCTGTTTTCATCTGCCGGTTCAGCCGCTATTGCCGTATTCGGAGTAGTTTGGATGAGCAGCACATTTATGAACCATAATGCTTCAGCAATCGAAAATACGCTGGGTAAACTGGTTACTGCCCATCCCTGGTCTTTTGCTGTTGCGTTGTTCGCATTGAGTACATTGCTTTTCAGTCAGGCTGCAACAACCAAGGCACTCATGCCCCTCGGGTTGACGCTTGGATTAAGTCCTGCATACTTGGTGGGCATTTTCCCTGCAACGAACGGTCACTTTTTTATTCCGGGATATCCCACGCTGCTTGCTGCCATTCAATTTGACCGAACTGGCACAACCCGCATTGGTAAATATGTATTGAATCACAGTTTTATGTTGCCTGGTATTGTTACAGTAGCATCCTCTGTTATTGCAGGTTTGATTTTAAAATCTTTTTTACTTTAAACAACTTATTTATGAAAAATTTTAAATCAGGATTAATAATTACTTCAGTTTTATTATCAGGATGGGGCAGTTTCGCACAAACGCGGACAGAAAAAGACTTACTGGGTGAAAAACAAATACCTGATAGTGCTTATTATGGCGTACAAACAGCGCGGGCCCTGGAAAATTTCCAGGTAAGCAGCATGAGAACTGATTTCTTCCCGGATTATGTTCGCGCGTTTGCCATGGTAAAACTTGCGGCTGCAAGAGCGAATGCCGAAACAGGAAGGCTTAGCAAGGAAAAACTGGACGCAATAGAAAAAGCCTGTAATGCTGTGATCAATGGAAAATACCATGACCAGTTCCTGGTAGACCTTTACCAGGGTGGAGCGGGAACTTCCGCAAATATGAATGCAAATGAAGTGCTTGCAAATGTTGCTCTCGTATTGAGTGGCCATAAAAAAGGCGAATATCAATTCGTGGAACCTCACGACGACCTGAATATGGGCCAGTCTACTAATGATGTTTATCCCACAGCCATCAAAGTTGCTCTTTTATTGCATAATCAGAAACTGGTTAAAGAAGCAGAGGCACTTTCGGCATCATTTCATAAATAAGGGGCAGAGTTCAACAACCTTTTGAAAATGGGACGTACAGAAGGACAGGATGCCGTACCCATGACCCTTGGTCAGGAGTTCAACGCATTTGGAAACCAGCTTGATGCAGAAATTTCTGCTCTTAAAAAATCAGAGTTTTTTCTTTGCGAACAAAATATGGGTGCAACTGCCATTGGTACTGGTATTACTGCCACTCCGGGTTATGCTGAAAAATGTGCCGTACAGCTTGCAAAAGTTACCGGGTTTCCAATCGTCATGAGTAAGGACCTGATTGCTGCAACCAGCAGCCAGCAGGGTTTCGTGATTTACTCATCTGCTTTGAAAAGTTTTGCTATTGCACTTTCAAAAATCAGCAGTGATTTGATCTTTTTAGCTTCCGGTCCACGCACAGGAATATTTGAAATCAATCTTCCCGCACTGCAGCCCGGATCTTCCATCATGCCCGGTAAAGTAAATCCTGTTATGCCGGAACTGATGGATGAAATTTGTTTCAAAGTGATCGGCAATGATCTGACGGTGACGATGGCTGCACATTCGGGACTTCTCCAACTGAACGCTTTTGAACCCGTGGAAGCTATTGCGATTATGGAATCACAGGGACTTCTTTTTAAATCCCTGCCTCTATTCAGAAAGCAATGCATTGATGGAATAACCGCCAATGAGGGCATATTGAAACAATATATTAATCGTAGTGTGGGGATTGTTACGGCGCTGAATCCCATACTTGGTTATGATAAAACCACGGAACTCGCAAAGGAAGCGCTACAATCAGGAAAAGGTATACTGGAGCTTATTCGCGAGCAACATTTACTTACAGAAGATCAGATTAAGAAGTTACTTGACCCCGCAACCATGACTGGGCAGTAAAAATATATTAGACCTTATTGTTCATCAAAACTTATTTTATGAAAATCAGACTACTTCTTCTGATAATTGGTGTCATATCTGTTTTTTCGACAAATGCCCAGGATTCAACAAAAGAAAAAAGCCTTGAAATTTATGGATTTGCAATGACGGATATGGGTTACAATTTTAACCAGATCAATCCGGCCTGGTTCGATGCACTGAGGGTTACCAGGCTACCAACATCGAAAGACGAATATGGAACCGATGGGAATGCTTATTTCAGTGTTAGACAGACGCGGTTTGGTGTGCAGGGTTTTGTGCCTACTGCAGCAGGCGAACTGAAAGCCGTTTTTGATTTTGATTTATTTGGCGTTGGCGTTGATGAGGGACAAACTACTATGCGGGTCCGGAATGCATATGGTGAATTGGGAAGAGTGTTGGTAGGTCAGGCCAATACACCGTTTATGGACGGAGATGTATTTCCAAATACGCTGGAATACTGGGGACCAACCGGTATGGTTTTCTTCCGGAATGTTCAGATCAGGTATGCGTTTATGCAGGGAGATAATGAATTGTTCGTCGCACTTGAAAGACCAGGTTCAAGTGCGGATCAGGGGTCTTATTCGGGAAGAGATGAACTGGATAGTGTATCACCTCATTTCCCCATACCGGATATTTCAGCCCATTTTAAAAAGTCCGGTG
>DATHNR010000323.1:0-14004 GCA_035485835.1 Puia sp. | reverse complement strand
ACCGGTAAAATAGCATCTATTAAGGTCTATGAAAGTATGTTAGGCAGAGTAGTGAACACATTGGGCGAAACCATTGACGGGAAAGGACCTTTAACAGGGGAAAGTTTCGAAATGCCCATAGAACGTAAAGCACCCGGGGTAATTTTTCGCGAGCCGGTAAAAGAACCATTACAAACCGGGATTAAAGCGATTGATGCGATGATACCGATTGGAAGGGGACAAAGGGAACTGATCATTGGTGACCGACAGACTGGAAAAACAGCAATAGCTATTGATACCATTATCAACCAGAAAGAGTTTTACAAAGCCGGCAAACCTGTATACTGTATATATGTAGCGATTGGCCAGAAAGCTTCTACTGTTGCAGGAATCATGCAAACGTTAAACGAGAATGGGGCAATGCCTTATACTATTATTGTTGCTGCCTCAGCTTCAGATCCGGCTCCTTTGCAGTTCTATGCACCTTTTGCTGGTGCTGCCATCGGAGAATATTTCAGGGACACAGGTAGACCTGCACTTATTATTTTTGATGACCTTTCTAAACAGGCCGTTGCTTACCGCGAAGTTTCTCTTCTGCTTCGCCGCCCACCAGGCCGTGAAGCTTATCCGGGAGACGTTTTTTACCTGCACAGCCGCTTGCTTGAACGCGCAGCAAAAATCATCCAGGATGATGGGGTTGCTAAAAATATGAATGATCTGCCTGAATCCCTCAGGAGCAGGGTAAAAGGCGGAGGTTCGCTTACAGCACTACCCATTATCGAAACCCAGGCTGGTGATGTATCTGCATATATTCCAACCAATGTAATTTCCATAACCGACGGACAGATTTTCCTCGAAGGAAACCTTTTTAATTCAGGTATTCGTCCTGCGATTAACGTAGGTATATCCGTGAGCAGGGTGGGAGGAAATGCGCAAATTAAATCCATGAAAAAAGTAGCTGGTACTTTAAAACTGGACCAGGCGCTTTATAGAGAAATGGAAGCCTTTTCCAAATTCGGTGGAGATCTTGATGCCTCAACCAAACTTGTCCTTGATAAGGGTGCCCGTAATGTGGAAATCCTTAAACAGCCTCAATATGCGCCGGTTTTAGTGGAAAAACAGGTAGCAATTATTTATCTCGGAACGCAGGGTTTGCTCCGTGAAGTACGGGTGAATCAGGTTAAGGCATTTGAGGAACATTTCCTGATGGAAATGGATAACAAATTACCAGAAGTACTGGCTGAATTCAAAAAGGGAATCATTTCCGATGAATCGATCCGAAAGACTGTACAACTGGCTAATGAACTTATTCCGCAATACAAATAGTAATTGTCAATTGTAAATTGATAATGTCTTCATTGAACAAGGTCACTCAAACTGCGGGTGACCTTATTCATTTATTAAATACCAATTCTTTCAGTCAATAATTAAAAACTTACATTTGATAATTATTTTTACAAACACTTGCATTATTGGAAAACGCTTGCAATCTTTGTCTTGCAGTTAAGCCGTACCAATCTCCAGATTAACTTCCTTCCAATTTTCCTGATTACAGAATTAGATCATTAATCATAGGGGTTTCCAATCCTTCAGAAGAATTATGCCTTGTTCCAATCACTATGGGTTATCAGTATAATCCTGATTAAAACAAGTTATGAAGCAGTTGGGGCCATCAGTTTTTGATAAATGGAAACCTCATTTTTTATTGAGATTAACTTCAGTTCTTTTTATATTTTTTATAGCAGCTACCACTCAGGCACAATCGCTGATTCCTGAGCTATCTTTTAAAAATCCTGTTTTGAAAACAGGGAAGGGATGCATGGGAGATGGTCTGGATGGAGCTGTTTATATTTTTGAAAATGTAGGATGGGGAATAGATGCGCTTGTCACCATTCTGGGCAGAAGCACTGCTGACGTCACTTTGTCAGAAACAGATATTCAGGGACCTGAGCAGGATATTTCAAGCGGCACGGGATACGACAATGCATGGCAACCACGGATTAAATATGGAGACGGAACTGCACCGGAACATACAAGCTGGTGGATGGAATTTAGGATCTCTTTTGTAAGACACACGGATCATAATAAGCTTATACCTGTGAATCAGTTCTTTGTTTCTGGGTTAGATATAGATGGGGACGGGGATCAATTACATGAATTCCAGTCATATTACAAAATGCATTCATTTTCCCTGGTACATGAAACATCCATTTTTGCTTCAACTGTTCAGGGTTCTGAAACCGATCCACTGTTAAGAGGTAAAAGATTCGACGGTCCAACAAAAGATTATCCGGGTATTTCGATAAGCGCACAAGACGCTATGGTAACTAATTTTTATGAAGGTTCCAGTTCCATGATTGTACGGCTTGGGGCTGAAACTGGTAATTCCGGAACGAAATCGGCGAACAGGATGTATGGACTTTTATTTAAGTCCCTTGCTTATGATGTTCCAACTATAAGAAAGGCAAATGTAAATATGGTTGCCATAAATAAGATATTATAGAAGTCATTTGAAGTTTTAGTTTTAAAGGGTACGATCAACAACGGCCGGGTTTGTCTAAACCTGGCCTTTTTTTGCATATTTGGTTTATAACGTAAACTAATTTATATTCGTATTCTATTTACTGGCGGCATAACTCAGATCAATGTTTTTTGCGATTATTTTTAAATTAATGTCGATAAAAAAACCAGCGATCATATTGGGTCTGCTGTTAATCTGTTCAGGTGTTTTTTCTCAAACCCAGATTACGGGAATAGTTAAGGACACAAAAGGTCACCCGGTTCCCGGAGCAAGTATTTCCATCAAAAACAGTTTCGATGGAGCAACATCTGATTCCCTGGGCAAATATTCATTTAGCAGCTCTGATACGGGGTTACAGACACTTAAAGTCAGCTCCGTAGGATACCGCTCTATTGAAGTAACGCTTCAAATATCCGGTAAATCAATACAGATGGATCTTCAGATAAAAGAAGAACCGAACGAATTGAAAGCAGTCACCATTTCAGCGGGATCTTTTGCAGCCGGCGATTCTAAACGTGGAGCTGTAATGAGTTCCCTGGATATCGCTACTACTGCAGGCTCTAATGCCGATATTACAGCGGCTTTAAAAACCCTGCCGGGAACACAACAGGTAGGTGAACAGGAGGGTCTGTTTGTACGGGGAGGTACAGGTCAGGAAACCAAGCAATTCATCGACGGCAGCCTTGTCAATAACCCATATTATACCAGTGTTCCTGATATAGCTACCCGTGGCAGGTTTTCTCCATTTCTTTTTAAGGGAACCGTATTTAGTACCGGTGGCTATTCTGCACTTTACGGACAGGCCCTTTCTTCTGTTTTATTGCTGGAGTCCGTTGATCTGCCGGAACATTCTGAGATCGATGCATCCATTTCTCCTATCGTTGTAGGCGTAGGCACACAACAACTTGCAGAAAATAAAAAATATTCCTGGGGCATGAGTTATAGCTATGTGAATGCGGCGGTTTATTTCGGACTTGTCAGCCAAAGGCCTGATTATTTCCGCCTGCCGGCATATCATAATGCGGACGCAAATTTCCGGATCAAAACAAATAACGGAGGGATGATCAAATATTATACAACCTTCGCATACAATGATCTGGGCTTGAGAACGCAGGATATAGACAGTCCCGCACTCAAAAATGCTTTCGACCTGACCAATCACAACTGGTATAATAATCTGAGTTGGAGACAGCCATTAAATAATGGATGGAGAATGACCCTGATGACCAGCTTCAGTACTAATCTCGATAATATACAACAACAGGTTCAGGGGCCGGATAATCAACCCCGAATTTTTCCCGATACTGCCTACATGCAGTCGAAGAATTTCACCCTTGCTAATAAACAAAATCTCACCACAGGTAAAGCTGTTTTTGAAAAGAAATTATCGGGATTAAGTTCATTCAGATTCGGAGTAGAATACTGGTACAATAATAATCCACTGACTTATAATGATACCCTGAAAGTTTTACACGATCAGTTGATTTCGGGATTTAGTGAAGTAAGTATTTACCTAACGAATGAACTGGCAGCGCAATTAGGCCTGCGTTATGAATATTCAACATTATTGAAACAGTCTGATGTAGGACCCCGGGTTTCCCTGGCATATAAAACAGGAAAAGACGCCCAGATTTCGGCGGCTTATGGAATTTTTTATGAAAAACCGGATAACCAGCAACTTTTTTATACGCCTGATCTGAAGTTTACCGAGGCAACACATTATATCTTGAATTTTCAGAAAATGAATAAGGACCAGATTTTCAGAATAGAGGCTTATTATAAATTATATAGTAATCTCGTAAAAACAGTTCCAATGGGTTATAATTATTTTAATTATACCAATGGTGGCAGCGGATATGCTGATGGAATAGATTTTTTCTGGAGGGATAAAAAAACTTTCAAGGACTTTGATTACTGGATCAGTTATTCATATATAGATACCAAGAGACAGTTTATGAATTATCCCAGTAAGATTACACCGGATTTTGTTGCAAACAATACCGCTTCTCTGGTCATGAAACGATTTATTACGAACTGGAAAGCAGGTTTCAATCTTACTTACACATTCGCTACCGGCCGTCCTTATTACAATTTCATGGTCAACAACGAAGGGAAATATTATACAGCGGATGAAGGCCGCACGATAGATTATCAAAGCCTCAATTTCAGTTGTGAATATATTCCAAGCCTGGGTAAAGTGAAACCAAAAACATTTATTGTTTTATTCGCCAGCATGAGTAATGTACTTGGGTACAACGCTATTTACGGATATCATTATTCTTTTAACGGGCAGACCAAACAACCGATAACGCCACCCGCTAATCGCTTTTATTTTGTAGGTTGCTTTTTGAGCTGGGGTGTTGACAGAACACAGGATGCTATAAACAATAATCTATAATTTTTCAAATAATAAAAACGCAATGAAATACATTCTCTTAACTTTTGTTATGCTGGGGGCCCTTATTACAAATGCCCAAAGCGACAAATATGAAGCTGCCATGAAAAAAACCCTGGCCCTTTTTGATTCCGCCAAATCAACAGCTCAATTTCAAAGTGTGGCCAATTCATTTGAACGCATTGGGGATGCTGAAAAAACCCAGTGGCTTCCTTACTACTATGCAGGGCTGGCCTTATGTATTCCGGCCTGGGCCGATCCCAATATTGACAAAGATGCAAATTGCACACGCATCAATACTCTTTGTGATAAGGCTGAGGCACTTGATACGAACTCCGAGATTTATGTGCTTAGAAATATGTCCGCTACCCAGCAGATGATGGTGGATCCCCAAACCCGCTGGCAAACCTACGGTACACAGGCCTCCAAAGATTTGCAGATAGCAATTAAACTGAATCCGGACAATCCAAGAATTTATTATCTGCAGGGACAAAGTTTATTTAATACTCCTCCTGCATTTGGCGGAGGTAAAGAAAAAGCAAAACCATTATTTGAAAAAGCGATTGTCTTATTTAATGCTGACAAACCAAAAACTTTCTGGCCAAACTGGGGATTGGAATCGACTAAAGAGCAACTGGCCAAATGTCAATAATAAATAAAAACGAAATGAATCAATTCAGGGACCTTGATCCCGTGCTGCATTCGCAATTACGCCTGGCAATCATTTCATTACTCATGAGGGAAAAAGAATCTGATTTTTCAATCCTCAAAGACAGGACAAAAGCTACTGCAGGCAACCTTAGTGTACAAATTAATAAACTGCGTGAAGCGGGATATATTGATGTTGTCAAGGATTTCAAAGACAACTATCCACATACAATTTGTAAGATCACTATATCCGGGTCAAAAGCTTTTGAACAATATGTAAAAAGCCTCCAATCATATCTAAGCCTAAAGCCTATAGTCTAAAGCTTAAAGCCCAAAACTGGAATCTTTATAGTACAGAAGTTCTGAATTATATTATTGACGATTATCTCATTATCATTTTCTAATTCAACTTCCGCATTCCTTCACTAACTACATTCCCTCATTCACCACATTATAAAAAAGCCCTCCACGTCGAACAACGGGAGGGCTTTACATTTCCGGCATTTCGGCTACCGGATATTAGCTTGGTGTTTTTATCCTTTAGAAAGTTTCATAATCATTCGTTCCTTGCTGTTCACGGTTACTTCCAGTGTATAAAGTCCCGGATGAAGGCCATGAGTACCTTCAAGTGTAAAAGTGTTCGGCCCAAACTCTGCTTTCTGTCCTTCTTTTAAAATAAGGTTACCCTGTTCGTCAACCACTTTCATCATCACATAAGAGTCTTCATTTAATTGAACATTGACAAGAATATCATTGGCCAGCGGATCAGGAGTAACGCTGAGGGATGCCAGGCTTTTTGTATTGAACATTCTTGCTATAAGAACTTTGGAATAAATGACATTCCCATTTGCTTCAAATTCTTTTAACCGGTAGAAAAAATCATTATTTCTTGCGACGGCCGAATGAAAATGATCGCGGAAAGCATAAAGACCTTCATCAGAAACGGCGTCTTTATTGGTTACAGTACCAATCGTTTCATAATTCAGACCATCCAGACTACGTTCAATTTCAAAGTGATCAAAATCCCCCGCAATGGTATTCCAGTTTAGTTCAAAATAATTCTTACCATAAGCGGCATTAAATTTTGAAAGGCTTCCGCGTAGTATCAGGCTTTTTGAATTGCCTGCACTATAAGAACTGGTATCGGTATTTTCTTTAGGTGTTAAACTATGCAAATTTGCAAATAAAGCTGCCGGCATTACCAGCATAAGGTAAAGACTGAATGGAATGATCCTTTTCATTTTTTATATTTCAGGAAGTGAACAATTTGATGATGCTCAGCTTAAAGGGAAAAACAGCAGGTCATTCAAAAGAAAAGGGATCGGAAATGCAAATGTTCACATAGCTATTGGAGAGTCTTCGGAGATAGTCAGAAAGTAACGATCAGATATAGAGTAAGGGGATCAATCAAAGATAGTTTTTGGTTTTGGAATATGCAAGAGGGAGAAGAAAATAGTGTGGGAGTATGGGAGTATGGGAGTGAATGGCAACATTCTAATTTTGAGCTTACATTTATAAGTTCTTTAGTTTTAACAAGATCAATTAATTCAAGATCAATTAATTTAAGTGTTCGAGTTCCATACTCCCATACTTCCATACTTTCCTCAGCTTTCCTCAATCCTCTCATCCTCAGCACCGGCCAGAACAACAGATCCCATTTTCTTTAAGGGATTTTTATGATTTTCATTGAATTCCTTTCTTTTTTCTACAATATCCAGACATCCGTAAAGAGCGGCCAGGAAGGAGCCATTATCAGCTTTGTTCTTACCGGCAATATCAAAGGCCGTCCCATGGTCGGGAGAAGTCCGGATGGCCGCCAATCCTGCGGTATAATTGAAGCCTTCACCCGAAGAAAGAGACTTAAATGGGATCAGACCCTGATCATGATACATGGCTAATACGGCGTCGAATTTCTGTTGTTGGTTCCGTGCAAAAAATGCATCAGAACTATATGGTCCGAAGACCAGCATATTGTGCTTGGCATCTTTAATAGCGGGTTTAATAATATCCTCTTCTTCGCGGCCAATCAGTCCTTCATCACCGGCATGAGGATTGAGCCCGAGAACGGCAATACGCGGTTTATCGATTCCAAAATCACGAATAAGTGAATCTTTAAGGATATTCAGTTTAGAAATTATAGCATCCCGGGTAATAAATTTAACAATTTCGCTGACGGGCACATGTTCTGTAACGAGTCCCACACGAAAGTTCTCAGAACTCATAAGCATAAGAACATCTTTCATCCCAAATAACTGTTTCAGATAAGGCGTATGACCGGTGAAAGAAAATGTTTCAGACTGAATATTTTTTTTATGAATGGGAGCCGTGACCAGGCCGTCAATTTTTTTATCTTTCAATGCTTCCGAAGCCGCAATCAGGGATTTAACGGCATAAGTTCCACCTGCATCTGTAAGCTGTCCGGGGCTTATCGCCACCTCTTCTTCCCAGCAATTGTAAAGATTAACCTGCTTATGGAATGGCCGTGAAAGGTCTTTGATATGCTGATAATTAAACGTTGAATCAGGTATGGATTTACGATAG
Source organism: Puia sp. (assembly GCA_035485835.1). Classification (GTDB taxonomy): domain Bacteria; phylum Bacteroidota; class Bacteroidia; order Chitinophagales; family Chitinophagaceae; genus Puia. The sequence goes on along the minus strand of DATHNR010000323.1, from coordinate 5,920 downwards.
AAATTTATCAGTTTATTAGATGCAAACAATATGGGGGTGCAGATTTCCAGAAGCCTGTTATCAGAAAATGTCTTGATAGCCAGTTCTGTTCCTATCCCATTCAGGTCGCCAATGGAAATGCCGATAACAGGTCTTTGTTGTGGGGTGCTCATGTATTATTATTCGATGGATAAAAATACGATTATTAGCATGAAGGAAGGTTTATTTTTGCTTAATGACGAACTTGTCCCGGCCGCTCAATTTGAAAAAATCGTTAGGTCAGCATTTTCTAAAAGATGAGTTGGTTCGCCAGCGGATTATAGACTCGCTACAGCAATTTCCTTTTAACCAGTTACTTGAAATTGGCCCGGGAGCTGGTGCGCTTACAAAGAGTCTCATTGCAATCGAAGGCATTGATTTCAAAGCGGTGGAAATCGACAGAGAAAAAGTGGCATATCTGAAAAAGAAATATCCTTCTTTAAATAACCGCATTATTGAAATGGATTTTCTCCGCATGGAAAAACCTTTTGAAGGCCCTTTTACAATCATTGGAAATTTCCCCTATAATATTTCAACGGAAATACTTTTTAAAGTCCTGGATTGGAGAGAAGATGTGGAGAGGTTAATCGGAATGTTTCAGAAAGAAGTAGCATTAAGGATCGCAGCTTCTGAAGGAAATAAAATTTACGGCGTCACCAGTGTTCTGCTTCAGGCATTTTTTAATGTGGAATATCTTTTTGAAGTAAGTGAACAGGCTTTTAATCCGCCTCCTAAAGTAAAAAGTGCCGTGATCCGGTTTACTCCAAAAGAAAACCCTGTTAAGGTCAGAACTGAAAAAATGTTTTTTTTACTTGTGAAAACTGCATTTAACCAAAGGAGAAAAACCTTGAGAAATGCTGTGAAGTCATTATTTACTGAAGAAGTACTGAAGGATCCGCTATTTAATGAAAGAGCTGAACAACTAACGGTTTTGCAGTTTGCTGAACTAACCTGGAAGATGAAATAAAAAAAGCAAAAGATAATTCATGCGAAAAGTTTTGGTGACGTCAAAAGTACATGAGTATTTAATCGACCGCCTGCAGAAGCAGGGATTTGAAGTGTTGTATCTTCCTCAACTTAGTTATGAAGAATTAAAGAATCTTATTGGGGATGCGGAAGGGTTGGTCATTACTACGCGATTGAAAATAGACAGGCCTGTTTTGGAAAAAGCACATTCACTGAAATGGATCGGGCGACTTGGAAGTGGAATGGAACTGGTGGACGTTGACTTTGCAAATCAAAAAGGTATCCGGTGTGTAAGCAGTCCCGAAGGAAATCGAAATGCTGTTGCCGAACATGCTCTTGGTATGCTACTATCAATAATGAATAATATCCCAAGGGCTTCCCAGGAAATAAAGCAAGGCAAATGGGTGCGGGATGCAAACCGCGGTATTGAATTGGCCGGTAAAACAGTAGGCATCATTGGTTATGGAAATACGGGTTCTGCATTCGCAAGATTACTGGCTCCTTTTGACGTCACTGTTCTTGCTTACGATAAATACAAATTCAATTTCGGATCAGTGAAAATTAAGGAAGCCAATATGGACCAGTTGGGAAGGTACTCAGATGTAATAAGTCTCCATGTGCCCCTCACGGATGAAACATATCATATTGCCGGGGAAACATTTTTTAATTCACTGAAAAACAAGCCATTTTTCATAAATACCAGCAGGGGAAAAACACAGGATACGAAAGCCCTGATCCGGGCCCTGGAAACCGGAAAAATTGCAGGAGCTGCGCTGGATGTGCTTGAAAATGAAAAACTTGAGAGTTATACCCCTATCGAAAAACAACAGTTGGATCAATTGCTGGGATTCGACAATGTACTATTGACCCCCCATATTGCCGGTTATAGCCGGGAGGCGTTTTATTTAATGGCTAAAGTTGTGCTGGATAAACTCGGGTTATAATTTAAAAGAAAAACGACCAGGGGTTATAGGGGGAATCAATATATGCACCAAGGGAGGTATTTGCAAGTCTATCCTGCCACTCAAAATAGCCCTGAAAATTACTGTTTGCAATTGGATTCCTTATCTTTGCACAAATGCAACGCCTCCCGAGGGCGTTGTATTTTTTTTCTTTTAAATAAACAAGAGGAGGATTTATGAGTGGAATCACATATCTGACAAAGGAGGCACTCGAGAAACTGAGGGGTGAGCTGCAGAAGATGAAAAGTATCGACCGGCCAGCGGCTTCAAGGGCCATTGCCGAAGCGCGGGAAAAAGGAGATCTTAAGGAAAATGCTGAATACGATGCAGCAAAAGAATCTCAGGGCTTACTTGAAGCAAAGATTCAACGCCTGGAAGCAGACCTGGCCAACGTGCGCATTCTTGAAGAAGGCAATATCGACACGAGCAAAGTGTCGATTCTCACCAAAGTTACCGTTACCAATCTTTCAAATAAAAAACAATCAACCTATCACCTGGTTTCTGAAAAGGAAGCCGATCTCAAGCTTGGTAAAATTTCTGTCTCTTCTCCTATTGGGAAAGGGCTGCTTGGGAAACAGGTTGGTGAGGTGGCTGATGTAATTGTTCCAGCCGGGAAACTTCAATTCAAAGTTGAAAATATTACGGTATAATAATTCTCAGATTCCCAAATTTGAAATTATTTTTTCCTGTACATTCCTGAATTCCGCATCGCTTAGTTTCAGTTTTGGATTTTTAAAATTCATGTCATTCAAATGGTCGATGGGAATTAAATGCATATGCGCGTGAGGAACTTCTAATCCTATAACAGATATCCCGCATCTGTTACAGGGGAAAGATTTTTCAATTGATTTTGCAATGGGTTTCGCAAACAGCAGTATCCGCGAAAGATATATTTCTTCCAGATCAAAAAAAAGATCAGTCTCGGTTTTTGGTATCACCAGTGTATGGCCTCTCCGCAAAGGATTGATATCCAGAAATGCCAGAAACAAGTCATCTTCGGCAATCCGGTAGGAGGGGATTTCCCCTTTTATGATTTTAGTAAAAATTGTCATGAGAACTATTTATCAGTGTGGAAGTGTGGAAGTGTGGTGGTGTGGTACTGTTGTGAGGAGTGTAAATAACTACCACACTACCACACTTCCACACTTTCAGACGACTCGCTTCGGATTCTTCGCAATGAATTCTCCCCATCCACTTATTTTTTTCCCGGTATTTACCGGAGTATTGAATTGATAATGGTGACAGAGTGCAACGGCCAGTGCATCAGATGCATCGAAACGGTCTATCTTCATCCTGATTTCTAAAATCTGCTGAAGCATTTTCCATACTTGTTCTTTTCCCGCATTTCCATTCCCCGTGATAGATTGCTTTATTTTCCGGGGCGCATATTCTGTAACGGGGATGCCGGATTGCATCGCGGCTGCAATAGCAACTCCCTGAGCCCGTCCAAGTTTAAGCATACTCTGTACATTCTTTCCAAAAAAAGGAGCTTCAATGGCAAAATCATCAGGTTTGAATTTCAAAATGAGTTGCTGGACTGTAAAATAAATCAGCTCCAGTCGTTGATATGCATCTAATCGCACAGGTACATGCAACACATCCATTTCTATGAATTTTGTCTGATGTCCATCCACACATATCAATCCCCAACCCATCATGAGCGTGCCGGGATCAATGCCCAGGATTATTTTAGAGTGCTTTTGCAGAGGGAACGTTATTTTTGATTGTGGTGTTGAACAAAAATATCAAATTATTAGTCAACTATGTGGCCGGACCGCTCATTATGTTGTTTCTTTTCTATACAGTTGCCAGAGAACTGCACAAACAACCGCATTGGAAAGATTCACTTAAGGAGATGCTGGAAGCAGCCACAGGCAAACAGGAGTGGAAATTATATGCAATGTTCGGGTTGATGTGTGTAAACTGGACCCTTGAAACATTTAAATGGCAGATTGCATTACGGCCAGTACAGCCAATCGGATTTATACGCGCGTTTAAAGCAATACTGGCCGGAACCTGTATCGCTTCATTTACACCTAACAGGGTGGGAGAATACCTTGGAAGGATGTTATATGTTGATCCGGGTAATAAAATCCTTTCAATTACCCCGACTATCCTTTGCAGTATGTCACAGATGCTGATAACACTGACTGCGGGATTTGTTGGTATCTATTTATTTTCAATTTTACCATTTCAATTTCAGACCGTATGGTCATCGCCAGTTTTTTTGCGATTAGCCATGATTGTAACGGCAATAGCGGTAGTCGGAGTGGCCCTGATTTATTTCAGATTTGATCCATTGGTAGCGAGGGTGAATAAATGGATGGAAAAGAACAATAAGAACTTCTCCATACCTCAAAATTTTAATTTCCCGGTTTTGGCAACCATACTGTCCATTTCAACGATTCGTTACCTGGTATTTATATTGCAATATTTCCTTTTATTTTCTCTTTTCGGTATTCCGTTAACAGGTATGCAGGTGTTTACCGGCGTTAGTGTTATGTTTGTTTTGATGGCGGTTGTACCTACGTTAACGTTTTTAACAGATCTTGGATTTCGTTGGGCTGCCGGCATTCAGATATTTCAGGTGTTCACATTGAATACCGCGGGTATACTTGCAGTATCTCTTGGTATCTGGCTCATCAATTTAATAATCCCGGCGTTGGTTGGGAGTTTATTAATTTTAAGGATAAAATTATTTAGCAGCAGATGAAATCAATCAGCGCAATCATATGCGTTTTATTAATAACCCTTTCTTTACCCTTAAAAGCAGGCGATGATTTTTGTGGTATTAAAAATCATGCTTTCCAGACAGGGGAGAGTATTACGTTTAGGGTGTATTATACTTTAGCCGGCGTCTATATTTCTGCTGGAGAAGCCACATTTACAGTTGCACTGGAAGACCTGAATGGGAAACCTGTTTATCATGTAACCGGTTCCGGTAAGAACTATTCTTTCCTGGATAATTTTTTCAAAGTAAGAGATAAATACGAAAGCTTTATTGATACCTCTAATCTCCAGCCATTAAAATTCATACGGAATGTGAGCGAAGGTTCCTACAAAAAATATGAAAATATCAGCTTCAATAAAACCGCAAATACAGCCATTACAAATTCCGGAGTATTTAAAACACCTGAATGCGTACAGGACGTTTTAAGCACCATGTACTATGCCCGTAATATCGACTATGATAAAATGCAACCGGGTGATAAAATTCCTTTTTCCATGTTCCTCGACAACCAGGTTTATGATCTGTACATTCGCTATGTCGGGAAAGAAACCATCAAAACCAAATATGGTAAGTTCCATGCAATAAAAATTAAACCTCTGCTGATTAAAGGAACTATATTTGAAGGTGGTGAAAAAATGACCGTCTGGATAAGCGATGATGCAAATCATATTCCCGTTCGCGTTGAAAGTCCGATCAGTGTTGGTAGCGTAAAGGTGGACATGATGGATTTCCGCAACAGGCGGGCACCTCTGAGTTCGCTGATCAGTCTGAGGTAGCAATATATCGATTTCATTATAACCCTTCCAACATGAAAAAATTCCTGAAAGTTATGGGCATTATCGTGCTCAGTATCCTTCTCTTACTCGTAATTATTGCAGCTTATATTAAAACTGCCTTACCTGATGTTGGACCTGCACAACAAATTACAATTGCGAAAACTCCAGAAAAAATTAAACGCGGCGCATATCTGGCTAAAAGTGTAATGATTTGTATGGACTGTCACAGCAAACGTGACCCGGCATTTTTCTCCATGCCCATGGTATACTCCACCATCGGTGAAGGTGGAGAACAATTTGATCAGACTATGGGATTTCCAGGCGTTTATTTTTCTGCGAATATTACGCCTGCGGGTATTGGCAGCTGGACAGACGGAGAGATTTACCGGGCCATTACAACCGGTGTCCGAAAAAATGGGAAACCCATATTCCCGGTTATGCCCTATCATTCTTACAGAAGGGCCGAT
>DATHNR010000322.1:0-6145 GCA_035485835.1 Puia sp. | reverse complement strand
TTCCGCAGCATGATCTCCATCACTGGCCAGAAAATGATAGGATTCTTTATGAATGCCGAGATTATAGGCAAAACGAGCGATACAACGGCCCCCGTTCCCGCACATCGATCCTGGATTCCCATCTGAATTAAAATATTTCATCTCGAAATCATATCCTTCTTTCAGATTCAACAGCATGAATCCGTCAGCCCCGATACCGAAGCGGCGGTCACAGATACGTTTGACTTCTTCCCGGGAAATATTAGAATAGATTTTGCTGCGGTTATCTACCAGGATAAAATCATTCCCCGTACCCTGGTATTTTGAAAATGGAACATTCATAAGGTGTAAAGATAAATTTAATGGGGCATGGATCGAATTACTTCGAATGATTTCTCTATCATTCGTTCTACTGCTAACAATCCATTGGCAGAAAATGTTTTACTTATACGATTGGCAACGATCACATTCAGGCTAAGGCACTGATGTCCCAGCATACTCCCGAGGCCGTAGATGGCCGAAGTTTCCATTTCAAAATTACTGATTCTATAAGGACCAAAGTTAAAACTTGTAAGCCTCTCTATCAGATCGGGGTGTCTTAAACCCAAACGAAGAATCCTTCCCTGGGGACCATAAAAACCCGGGCAGGTAATCGTTATTCCGGAATGAAAACCTTCCGTGAAATATTTTAATAAATATCCCGAAGCCGAAGCAATGGACGGATTTGCAAATTGCTGATGCAACTGCGTATGGGTTGTGAATGCCTGCAGAATATCCTGCTCCGCACCTCTGGGTTCCATGCGATAAAAATTCAGGAGGTTGTCTATTCCCAAACCATGGGTGGATACGACAAATGAATCAACCGGAATTTCTTTCTGAAGAGATCCTGAAGTTCCGAGACGGATAATTTGTAACCGCTCAAGTTTTGATTTTATCGACCGCGTATTAAAATCAATATTGACGAGGGCATCCAGTTCGTTCATGACGATATCAATATTATCAGTCCCAATTCCTGTAGATATTACAGAAAATCTTTCTGATCCGATATATCCTGTATGTGAAACAAATTCCCGATGCTGCTGTTTGATTTCGATACGGTCGAAAAATTTACTCACTACAGACACGCGACCAGGATCACCAACCAGAAAAATTTTATGTGCTAATTCATCCGGACGCAGATCGAGATGATAAATAGCGCCCCTGCTATTTATGATGAGTTCGCTTTCTTCGATACGTTGCATTACTCTTTGCAGGTTTAGGCAAATTAATCCGAATATACTACTTTTGCCCAACCTTAAAAGGTTCCGTGGCCGAGCGGTTAGGCAGAGCTCTGCAAAAGCTTCTACAGCAGTTCGAATCTGCTCGGAACCTCAAATTCCCAATTTTTATTGGTTAATATAGTTGGCACTCTTTTATTTTAAAGGGTGCCAATTTTATATTAATTAATTTATAATTAATGTTCACCGCCTTTTGATATATATAATACTAAAAATGCAGTGTACACAATTGTTCCTGCAGTAATCAATAATGTGATTCTGGTTTTATGTTTTCGGGTACGAATTAAATCCACACTGTATATGTCCATGCGTGTTATCTGATTCATTGGGATACTTATTTCATCGATTCCTTCGAAAGAATAATTGGTATACAAGTGAACCTGTGAATTTGTAATATTAATCGCATCTTTCGCCCTGGGTGCAGCATTCACTTTATCAACTTTGGGGTGAACATATTTGTAATATTGTGGTTCCAATGTAAATTTTTCACCTAAAATTGTCTTATTTCCGATTACAATGTTTTTTAGTAGAAAAACCTGGGTCGGGGCATGAATGATGAAAACCTTTTTTTCAACAATTAATTTTTCAATTGTATCTGCATCTATTTCATTTGATGTGTTAGTCTGATAATATTTTCTATTACAACTGCTTTGAATGATGAGCAGATAAATTAGTGTGAAAATCACCAAAAACCGCTGAGGAAAAAGCATCCAGGTTAGGCTTTGTTATGGGAATCAAGATATCAGTTATTAGAGTTAATCAAATCCCAATTTATCCAGGTACATTTTTACAGAAATTTTCAAGCTTGCTTGATATCAGAATTACACTCACTTTCTGAGTTTATTGTCTGAAGTAAAGTTGCGAACTTTATGAAAAATTATTCATGAAAGCAGCCGTTTTGCATCAATGGGGCAGCGCTCCAAAATATGAGGACTTTCCTGATCCGGTTCCAGGGGAAGGCCAGCTTTTAATGAGCGTGAGAGCCGCTTCCGTTAAAAACATCGATAAACTTCGTGCAGGCGGAACACATTATGCAAGTCATTTAAAACTTCCCGAGATTGTTGGTTTAGACGCCGCAGGGACTTTAGAAGACGGGACCCGGATATACGCACAGGGTGTCGGCGGTACCATCGCAGAAAAGACCCTTGTCGTCAAAGGCACTTATGTTGTTTTGCCGGAAGGTTTGGACGATATAAGTGCTGCCGCATTACCCAATGCCATCTATGGATCGGCGATGGCCCTGCTTTTTCGGGCCAGAATGAAAAAAGGTGAAGTTGTGCTCATCAATGGTGCGACGAGTGTGACAGGTCAGTTAGCTGTACAGGCAGCCAGTCATTATGGTGCATCCAAAATAATTGTTACGGGACGAAATGAGACAATTCTGGAAGAACTCAAAGGAATGGGTGCAACTGAAATCATTTCGCTTAAACAGGAAGATCAAATAATTACTAACCGGCTGAAGGAATTGCATTCCATCAAACCCATAGATATCGTAATAGATTATTTATGGGGAAATCCTGTGAAACTTATTATCAATTCTTTAAAAGGCAGTGGCATAAATAATTTTTCCACAAGAGTGCGTATTGTTTCCGTCGGAAGTGTAGCGGGCAAAGATATTATTCTGGAATCGGATACAATCAGAAGTTCTGCAATCGAAATTCTGGGTTCTGGTATTGGAAGCCTGTCGCAGGACGATTTAAAAAAATTTGGTTCTGAAGTATTGCCTGATATGTTTATGCTGGCGTCTAAAGGAAAGCTGAAAATCCAAACTGAAACAGCTGACTTGAAAGATATTGAATCCGCCTGGCAAAAAAATATGGACCCGGGCAAACGGCTGGTTATAAAAATATAATTCAGATTAACTATCTGATAAAACTAATCCTGAAAGCTGCAGCATTTTCTGAAGGAAAGTAATCAGGTGCATGAATATTGAGTGCATCTTTTTCCTGTGACCAGGTCAGACTTTTTGCGCTGCCTATGATTTCTATTTTAGAAATGGTGCCATTATTTTCTTTTGTACCAAGGGAAGGAATATGAATTATTTCTCCGGGTGCTGGTAATGCAAGAGTTATAGCATACAAAGTATCACCTTTGGTCGTAAAACGTATGTCCGCCGGTGTATATGGTTTTTGGGTCTTAAATTCACCGCTTGCTGATTCCGTCGGGCCTTCACCGTATATTTTCCAGGGTCTTGTTCCATAAATTGCTTCGCCATTTACAGCAAGCCATTTGCCTGTTCCCAGCAATACATTCGTTTCTTCATCTGTGATGGTACCATCTGATCTTGGGCCTATATTCAATAAGAGATTTCCGTTTTTACTTACAATATCTATGAGATTGGTAACTACATATTGAACCGATTTAAAACTGTTATCATTTGTAAACCCCCAGGAGTTATTACCAATCGCATCATCTGTTTGCCATGCTTCCTGCCTAATACCTGGCAGCTTACCTCGTTCTAAATCCAGAACAGCTGTATGTGGTGGATATGCTTCATGCTTGTAGTTAATAACGACACCCTTATTCCATAACAGAGCCTGATTATAATAAAATGCGGCAAAAGATTTTCTGTAGGGTTCCATTTCAGTCTGATCTATCCACCAGTCAAACCATACCAGATCCGGATGATACAAATTTACCAGTTCAACATCGCGTAGTAACCAGTCATTCATGAATTGCTGTGAAATCGGAGGACCTTTTAAGCCTGATTTTGTTCCATCGAAGGGAGTGGCAGGACCATAAAAATCGGCATATGCAGAATCATTGACATCCGAATTAAATAATCTTCCTTCACCAAAGAACCACCAGTGCTCAATGCGGTGTGAAGAAACTCCAAAATGTAAATTTGCCTTTCGGCTTGCTTTTTCAAGTTCACCGATAATATCCCTTTTTGGACCCATTTGCACTGCATTCCATCTCGAAAGTGCTGTATTATACATGGCAAAACCATCATGATGTTCGGCGACAGGAACTATGTATTTTGCTCCTGCTTTTTTAAACAGATCAACCCATTTATCGGCATCAAAATTTTTTGCAGTAAACATAGGAATGAAATCTTTATATCCGAATTTATTTTGCGGCCCGTATGTTTCTATATGATGTTTGTATTCTTTAGAATCTTTTGTATACATATTGCGCGGATACCATTCATTCTGATAAGCCGGCACTGAATATATACCCCAATGAATGAAAATGCCAAACTTTGCGTCGCGAAACCAATCCGGAATTTCATATTTTTCCAATGATTCCCAGGTTGCCTGATATTTGGGTTGCTGCCCCAGTATTTGGCCTGATAACAATAAGCAGGAAAATTGAATCATTAAGAAAATCCTTCGATACATCATAAAACCATTTTTAAATTCTCATTCATTATATTCTCAAATACCGGAATCGCTAAACCACGAGTTCTTCATATTTTTACCGGAGTTTTATAAATTGATATAATTATTCTCTTTTCAATATAACATTTTTACGACTTTCACGGGCGAACATTATAAATGGGAAAGTGAATTCGTTTATAAATATTAATATGAGGAATCGATGTTTAATGTAAGAGTATATGGAATTCTTTTAAGTAAAAACCGGGAAGTACTCGTTTCTGATGAATTCATTCGTGGCAATCAGTATACAAAATTCCCTGGTGGCGGTCTGGAATTTGGAGAAGGAACAAGAGATTGTTTAAAACGTGAATTCAAGGAAGAAATGAACCTGGATGTGCGTGTAACAGACCATTTATATACAACTGATTTTTTCCAGATGAGTGCTTTCAACCCGGAACATCAAATTATTTCAATTTATTACAGAGTTGAAGCCCTGGAAGAAATCCGCGTTCCGTTGAGAACCAAAATATTTGATTTTGATGAAGAACAGATGGATGTGTACAGAAAAACAGGAGAAACGGAAACTTTTCGTTTTATACCCTGGGATTTATTTTCAGATGATTCCGTAACGCTGCCAATTGATAAAGTAGTCGCCGCTTTATTGAAAATTAGCTGATCAATGGCTGACCTGTTTTTATCACGCCCATAATAAAAGTGCTTTGAACCTGGGCGATATTATCGACCTGTCCCAGTTTATTCACATGGAAATTGTAATAATCATCCATGCTTTCAGCAACCACTTTGAGCATAAAATCAAAAGCACCTGAAATAATATAAAATTCAATGACTTCCGGCATTTCCTGGATCGTCTTAATGAATTTACCTCCGGATTTTTTATTATGTTCCTTGAGTGAAATATAACAGATGGCCATCAATCCTTTATTGATGCGTGAATGATTCAATAATGTGGCATATTGCAAAATAACGCCTTCATCTTCCATTCTTTTAATACGTTCATGCACGGGCGTGGTACTGAGGTGTACATTAGTGGCAATTTCCCTGACCGTTGCTTTCGCGTTGGATTGTATATAACGAAGAATGGCTTTATCTTTTTCATCCAACGGTAAAACCACATGTTCGGTTTGTTCTGTAAAAGGCTCTTTTTGCATACGATAATCTATGTTTGTTCCTAAAAGGTACTAATATATAGCCATTTATTCCAAAATAATCAATAAACACCTATAATTTGTTCTACAAACCTACCTTTACAGCACAAACATTATATATGTCTACAAAAACAAAAAATATTGATCTTACCCTTCCTTATAAAGTGAAGGACATGAATCTGGCTGAATGGGGCCGTAAAGAAATCCGTCTGGCCGAAGCAGAAATGCCTGGTCTAATGTCATTGCGTGCAGAATATGGCAAATTGAAACCATTGAAAGGCGCACGCGTTGCAGGATGTTTACACATGACCATACAGACGGCTGTTCTTATTGAAACACTGATTGAACTCGGCGCCGAAGTTCGCTGGAGTTCGTGTAATATATTCTCCACACAGGATCATGC
>DATHNR010000321.1:0-25732 GCA_035485835.1 Puia sp. | reverse complement strand
ATGATTGAAAGGACAAGAAAAAAATGCTTTTTCATAAAATCATTTTTCAATGAATTATCAAATTAAAAAATGGGACTACCGAAATTTAATGGGATATGAAGTTAATAGTGTTCTCCGGAAATTTTTGCACTGAGGATCAGTTAACAGTTAAATACGGCCATGATGCATGAAGCTAATTTTTAGCCTTGATTCCTGTAATCTCTTCTGTAATTTTCATTGGTAGAAACGACCTAATTTTACATCCATTAAATATTAAGTATGGAGTATCGGATCGAAAAAGACACAATGGGTGAAGTAAAAGTTCCTGCCGATGTTTATTATGGTGCACAGACCCAGCGCAGTATCGATAATTTCAAAATTGCCCAGGACATAGATCGTATGCCAAAAGAAATTATTAAAGCGTTTGCTTATCTGAAAAAAGCTGCAGCTCTGACCAATGTCGATGCGGGAATTCTTTCTGAAGAAAAATCAAATCTGATCGGAAAAGTTTGTGATGAGATTTTGAAAGGAAGTCTGGACACGTATTTTCCGCTTGTCGTGTGGCAAACAGGAAGTGGTACACAAAGTAATATGAATGTAAATGAAGTGATTGCTTACCGGGGTCATGTATTACACGGAGGTGCTTTGACAGATAAAGAAAAATTTTTACATCCCAACGATGACGTTAATAAATCTCAATCCTCCAATGATACCTTTCCAACGGCCATGCATATTGCCGCATATAAGATATTAACAGATATCACGATACCCGGTATTGAAAAATTACGTGATACGCTTCATGAGAAATCAAAAAAATTCATGAAGATTGTGAAAATCGGGCGCACACATTTTATGGATGCAACGCCTTTAACGGTAGGTCAGGAATTCAGCGGTTATGTTTCCCAGTTAAATCATGGTCTCAAGGCGCTTAAAAATACGCTTCCCCACTTATCAGAACTTGCCCTCGGGGGAACTGCCGTTGGAACTGGAATCAATACGCCTGACCATTATTCAGAAAATGTAGCAGGCTATATTGCTAAACTCACGGGACTTCCATTTATAACAGCAGAAAATAAATTTGAGTCGCTGGCTGCACATGATGCAATCGTTGAAGCGCATGGCGCATTAAAAACACTGGCCGTAAGTCTGATGAAAATTGCAAACGATATACGCATGCTTTCTTCGGGTCCGAGATGCGGTATTGGAGAAATTTTCATTCCCGATAATGAACCGGGTTCTTCCATAATGCCGGGAAAAGTTAACCCTACACAATGTGAAGCACTGACTATGATCTCCGCACAGGTAATGGGCAACGATGTTACTATAAACATCGGCGGCTCCATGGGTCATTTTGAACTGAATGTTTTCAAACCCGTAATCATTTATAACTTCCTGCACAGCGCGCGGCTTATTGGAGATGGCTGTGTCAGTTTCAATGATAAATGCGCAATCGGGATTGAACCGATTGAAGAGAATATTAAAAAGCATGTGAATAATTCACTCATGCTTGTTACTGCGTTGAATACAAAAATCGGATATTATAAATCGGCTGAGATTGCACAGAAGGCTCTCAAAGAAGGAACCACTCTCAGGGAAATGGCTGTCAGGCTGGGATATGTGACACCTGAACAATTTGATGAATGGGTGGATCCGAGTAAGATGGTTGGAAGGATCGATTAGGGGCTATGGGTTATGGGATATGAGATATGGGTTATGAGATATGGGTTATGGGTTATGGGTTATGAGATATGAGATATAAATTATGGGTTAAATGAAAAATGATAATAACTCATAGTCCATATCTCATAACCCATAACCCATAACCCATACCTATTTAAGGACTAATATCTTCAGAGTGGTAACATTGACGCCATTTCCATCCAGCATTTTAAAAATATAAAGTCCCTGTGGAATATTATCCAGGCGAACTATGAAATGACTGCTATTATAAATTTCCGAAAGCATTATTCTTCCCGAAACATCGTATAAAAAAACATGAAATGGTTCCTGCAGAAGATCGCGGCATAATACTTCCAGATGATCAGTAGCAGGATTCGGAAAAACAAGTGTTGTATTTATTGTTTGCTTTCTTGGAACAGGAGGCGGCGGAGGGCCTTCGGAAAGTGTTTGCAAATAAACCATGCGCAGGATATGGCCAGGAGTTTTGGTTGCCACCTGACTGCCTGTAAACCCTCCTGTAGGGCCTGATGTAGATCCGGTGCTGTCAATCGCAAGAAATAATGTATCTCCTGTCGGAGCAATTGCAAGGTCGCGTATCCGGTATTCGTGCAAATAAGGAATGGTATCTGTGATCTGCGCGGTGCTTGAACTGTCCACTGCAGATCCGTCTGTCTTGAGTTTAAGACGATACATACCAAGCTTCAATGAAGTAACCAATAGCGAATTCGTCCATCCCGGAATATAAACCTGATCATAATAGTCTATACTCGATGGAGCAATGGTCGGCCATGTATAATTGGAGGAACTGCTTGAAGGAATACTGTTTCCACTCACATTAAAAAAAGAAAATAATGGTTCCTTCACGTTATTAGCCTGACAAAAACTATGTTCATTGTGGACGAGCTGGTTAGCCAGATAATCATTATTGGGATTCGCATCTGTATCATTATAATTATCGTCGCACATACCTGCAACTTTTGGCCAGCCATAATTATCTCCAGGTGTTATCACATTCACTTCATCATCCGATTTATCTCCGTGTTCGGAATTATATAAGATATATTGCGAACCGATATGTGCCCATACGAGGCCCTGGGCATTTCGGTGACCATAGGAATAAACCGCATTTACTTTTCCTGAAACTGAATTTAAAATCGGATTGTCATTCGGTATCCACGGACTGTATGCACCATCGTCAATATCGCCATCAACTTCTGTATTCAACCTTAAAACTTTTCCTTCGTAAATATCTTTGTTTTGTGCATTGTTGGTTCTAAAACCATTGTTGAATTGTCCTGCACCCTGATCGCCAATAGTATAATATAAATGATATTGACCGTCGCTCTCGGGAACAGGACTCACTTTTAGTCTTCCTGAATTATGGTCATTACTTCCCATCAGCCCATCTATTACGATCGTTGGCGAACCCAATGTATGTGTAACCGTATTATAGGTGTAACGAAGAATTTTTGTTTTATAGTAGCAGGGCTGATTCGTAATAGATCCTGCGCCAGCGCAACTGCTGTTATTGGGCGTACCGCTCGTTCCATACATATCATAAACGAGTGCGAGATAAACATAGGGTTTACCACTTAGCAAAAGTGGATGGAGGGCCATACCCATCAGACCTCCCTGAGGAGCGGGATATCCGTTCGGCATGTTGTAATAATCAAAAGTTGCCAGGCTGCTGAGATCAAGCAAAATGCGGTTACCCTTATTACCCGGGTGAATTTTCCATACACGATAACGATGTGCCTCTGTGATCCAAAGAGAATCATCAGGGCCGTAAGTAATTTCCCAGGGGAAACTAAGGCCTTTATTATGAGAAGGGATATCGTATAACGGATACAACGTATCAATCTTAAAAAACTGACCATTAAATGAGACAGTCTGAGAGTATCCGATAAATGACAATACAAGGCTTGAAAGAACCAGGAGGAACTTTTTCATCGGTATCGGATTTGATAATCCAGCTTAAGATGGACTATCAATAAATATACGAAAAAATGGTCTTAGTAAAAATAGGAAAAGCACCCTGGTTTATCTAGTAAAAGCACTATAAAAGCCTAAAGATCAAAGCTTTTAATGTGGTAAATGTGCAATTGTAGAAAATGAAAAATGTGGGAGTTTAATTTGCTACCATTCCACATTAACCACATTAATCCAGGACTTTATGCGTTCACAGTCAATCGTTCAGTTTTATCATCCGGCTGAAGTGTTTCACTTTCGGGAAGTTTTTTGACAAATCTTTTTTGAAAGATAAAAAGTGCTATGACGCCGATTGAAATAGAAGCATCAGCAATATTGAAAACCGGGCTGAAGAATTCAAATTCGTCGCCCCCTACAAAAGGAAACCAGGTCGGATAGTGCGTTTTGATAATGGGGAAATAAAGCATATCCACTACCCTTCCATGAAGGAAGCCGGCATATCCGTGAGCCGGAAAAATTCTGGCTACATGATCGAATGTACTTTCTTCAAATATGAGCCCATAGAACATACTATCTAACAGGTTGCCGAGTGCACCCGCAAAAATGAGTCCCGCACAGATGATATATCCGCTGTGATAATTTTTACGGATCAGGGTGCGAATATAATATATGCCGAAAACGACCGCAGCAAGACGAAATAATGTGAGTGCCATTTTCCCAAGGTTACCTCCGAATTTCCAACCCCAGGCCATGCCTTCGTTCTCTACAAAAAACAATTGAAATTTATTTCCCAGGATGTGTATACCCTTATCGTAAGGAGATACAGGCATTCTATAATAAGCATCCCATGTATGACTCAGGGGCATATGGGTTTTGATCCAGATTTTCAGAGCCTGATCTGCTACGATTATCAGAAGTACAAGTAAAATGATCTTTCTTTCTTTCATAATGAGCCGCAAAGATAATAAGTTAAGAAAAAACGAATCCCTTTCAAATTGTGAAAGCTTTATTCAAAATATACCCTTTTTACACGCTGTGAAATACCAGCCAAAATATCATAAGAAATAGTTCCGGCCCAGGATGCCAGTTTAGCTACGGACAATTCATTTCCGAAAATAATCAGTTCATCCCCTTCCTTTGCATCAGGAATTTCTGATATATCTATCATGGTCATGTCCATGCTGATACTGCCGATAGTAGGCAAAAGCCGTCCTTTATATAAAACTTTACCAACTCCATCGCCAAGTGAACGCGGATAACCGTCCGCATATCCCAGCCGAAGGGTTCCTATTTTCATCGGGTGATCCGCAAGTCCCCGCCTGTTATAGCCTATAGTTTCACCCGGTGCCAGTTTTTTAATTTGTGCAATAGTTGTTTTCAGTGTACCCACTTCTTTCAAATCCAGGATTCCGGAAGAAGCAGGATCGATACCATACAAGCCGATCCCCAGACGCACCATATCGAGTTGAAGGGCAGGATTCCGAACCAGGCCTGCAGAATTTGAAATATGCTGAATAAAACTATATCCCAGAGAATCCCGCAACAGACCAGCCATGGAACGATATTTTTCGAATTGTCCCTGCGTGAAATCATCCTGCTGTGGATCTTCACTGGCGGCGAGGTGACTGAAAACCGATTGAACACGGAAAACCGGGTCTCTTAATTGTTCAATTAATTCAGGAATATCAGCAGCAGAAAATCCAAGACGGTTCAATCCTGTTTCCAATTCTATATGTACCGGGAAATGACTGGCACCTTCATCCTTCAGGAGTTTATAAATAGCTTTAAATCCGCGGAAAGAAAATATAACTGGTTCGAGCTGCCATTCAATTAACGGAGTCAGCGCATTTTCTTCCGGGTTCATAACGATAACAGGCAACCGAATACCAGCTTTTCTCAGCGATACACCTTCGTCTGCAAATGCTACACCCAGGTAATCCACTTTATGAAATTCCAGCAGGCGTGCTATTTCGAATCCTCCCGTTCCATAGGAAAAGGCTTTTACCATCGCCATGATTTTTGTCGATGGCCGGAGAATCTGCTTGTATTCATTCAGGTTATGAGCCATAGCTTCCAGATTCACTTCCAGCATGGTTTCATGTACCTGCAGAGATAACACCTGGTCTATTCTTTCAAAACCAAACACACGGGCTCCTTTCAGCAGGATGGTCTCATCCCTGAATTCGAGTGATGGTAAAACATTCAGCAATGCATCAGTGCTGTCAAAAAAAATCCTGTCTTTTATTCCCGAATCAGAAAAAAAAGATTCCGCAGCCACCATTTGTTCGCCTACTCCGATAAGTCTGTCCACAGGATATTTCCGCAATAACCCGGCAATTTCTTTATAAAGTGCCTGAGGCTTCCTGCCGGTTTCCAAAATGTCAGATAAAATAAGTGTCCGTTTGGAATGTTGCTTCTGTTGTAATAAATAATCCAGGGCCATAGTCAGCGAACTGATATCCGCACTATAACTGTCATTTATAACCGAAGAAAAGTTGATACCAGTTTTCAACTCCATACGCATAGCCAGCGGATTGAGCCTGCTCACACGGCTCTGTAATTCTTTCACGGGAACATTCAGGTAAAGCATTACGCCGATACAGGTGAGTGCATTCTGTATGGCTGCTTTATCTTCGAATGCTATTTCCAGTTGAATGGACTGTTCTTTATAAACGAGCGTTGTCGCAGTGTGACCCTGTTTCTTTTCTATTTTTTTAATCTGAATAACGGCATCTTCCTGCTTCCCGATAGAAATCAGTTCCAATGCGGGGTGCAGAGTATGCCATTCCAGAATAACTTTTCTGAGTTCCTTTTGATCAGCCGGGTAGATCAGGGCTATGGAATTTTTGAATAGTTCCAGTTTTTCCCTGATTTTCGTTTCTGTATTTTCAAATCCCTGGTCATGTGCTTCACCAATACTTGTAAATACACCCAGTGTTGGCATGATGATTTCTTCCAAAATCCGCATTTCATCTTTTTGCGAAATACCCGCTTCAATAAGGGCAAGGTTGTGTCGCTCATTCATCTGCCAGATACTTAACGGAACGCCAATTTGAGAATTAAAACTACGCGGACTTCTCACGATCTGAAACTGGTCTTCCAGTAATTGATTCAACCATTCTTTCACAATGGTTTTCCCATTGCTTCCTGTAATTCCCACTACGGGCAAATCAAATTGCTGACGATGAAAAGCCGCCAGTTTCTGAAGCGCCTGCAGACTGTCTTTTACCAGGATAAAATTAGCTTCCGGATAATCCTTAAGATCCAGTTTTTCATAAATGATAAAATTGCGCAGCCCGCGCAGATACAGATCAGGAATAAACGATTGTCCGTTTCTTCTTGCACCATACAATGCAAAAAATATTGTAGTGCCCGGATAGAAAAGTCGACGACTGTCCGTAAGCAGTTGTTCAATCATATCATCCTGATGGAATTGCAGGAAGGATCCGGAAACGATCGATGCGATATGCCTGACAGAATATCCCAGATAAATAATTTTAAGGAGAATGATGTTTTTTGTTCCAGATCAGGGAAATCAAAATAGAACCCCCGATACTAACCACTATAAAAATCAACGATACCAAAGTTGGTACTTTCACATGAATAAGCTCACTTGTCATTTTTAAACCAACGAAAACAAGCACTGTGGCAATTCCTTTTTGCAGGAACCTGAATTTATCCACAGCTCCCCGCAGAAGGAAAAAAAGTGACCGCAGCCCCAAAACAGCAAAAATATTTGAAGTATAAATAATGAGGCGGTCCTGTGTTATTCCAAATACGGCGGGTATTGAATCCAGTGCAAAAATAATATCTGTTGTTGCAAGAAGTATAATCACAACGAATATAGTCGTGTAATATTTTTTTCCATCCCTCCTGATAGTGAGTTTGCCATTCCCGTCTTCCGGAATCAATGGTAAAAAACGTTTGAGAAAACGATATACCCTGTTTTTTTCAAGATCATTCTCCTCCTCATCTTTAGCAAAAAACATGGTAAGACCTGTATAAATTAATATCGCGCCGAAAATATAGAGAAGCCAGGTAAAACGGCTTACCAGCTCAATACCTGCAGTAATAAAAATGATGCGGAAGATTACAGCAAGCAGGATTCCAACCAGTAAAACCCGCCCGAAAAATTTTTCATTGATTTTCAGAAATGAAAAAATCAGGATAAACACAAAAATATTGTCGATACTCAGGCTCCATTCCATCAGGTATGCGCTCACATACTCCAATGCTTTTTGCTGACCGTCGTACATAAAAATAAAAACCCCGAAACCCAGGGCAAGCACAACCCAGAAGAAAGTCTGCACCAGTGCTTTCCTGAGTGTAACAACAGCCCCTTTTTTACTGAGCAGGCCGAGATCGAATACCAGCGCGAGGATCAGCGCGGCACCAAAAATGAGATAAGTAACCTGTCTGTGATTCAAAAGGAAATATTATTATGGAATTAAAATGTGCCGGTGTTGTATTTTTTCTTTCTGACATATTGAAAAATCAGGCCGCATATAATAACAACCATCAGCGGCGAAGCTATGTTGATTAACTGCCAGAAACTCCGTTCGTCATCTGTTTTTTCCGGATCCAGCAGTCGGAGAGAGTAATCTTTTGAGCGGGATTGCAATATTCCCGAAGGATTTACACAGTAGTCGAGACAGTTACTGAGAAATTCCGCATTTGCAAAAGTATAGTTTATGTCTTTGCTGAAGCCCAATGGTAATGGCCCATGGTCACTCATTTCATTCAAAACAAGGTCTCCATCAGCACAAACAATTATTCTTGCATCCTTATCACCTAATTTTAAAAATGGCTGATTGTAAACCTGGGCTAAACTGTCGGCCATAGCTGTGGAAGTCCTGTTCGCATAGAGTGATTTAAACTTTCCTTCCAGAATTACGCCCACTGGTATTGCTGATTGCTGGAAAGCTTTGGGATCACTGGCTGATTTGACAATCTCAAGCGATATGAGGGCCGGCGTAGAAACAGTTCTCGCATTGGTGGAAGTCTGCAGTAAAATCGTTTTCGATATATCCGCCGCTTTCACTGTATCTATTGAATTTGCAAATTTTGAAAGAACGGGATCCAGGTTTCTGGTGATCAGCGAGTATGGACTGCCATCGAGCAAAGGATAATAAGGCCAGGGAAGCAATTGGAACTGGGGTTTTCCTCCCTGTTCACCAATTACCATATTGATACTGGCACACTGCATATCTTCCACGAGGTCCTGGTTTATACGCACCCCACAATGAAACAAAAGATCATCCAGGTTAAGACCACGGTCGAAAGCAACCGTTTCTCTCGAAGAACGCAGGCTGTCCATTTCAGCATTTAAATTATCTATCATACAAATCAGGCTGCCGCCACGCATAATGTACTGATCCAGTTTGCGCTTTTCCAGGTCAGAAAATTTTAATGACGGCTTCACCATGATCAGGGCATTCAGGCCTGCGGGTATAACGGGAACACTATCCAGTGGAACTATCCCGAAACGGAAGTTTTCGCGCAGATATTGAATCAGTCCGTATTCACGAAAATCCAGGGGTTCACCATTGCCCATCAGATATCCTACAGAAGGCAATGTGTCGGTTATGAGTTTATCAATTACACTTGCGAATTTATATTCCAGGAGGTTTTCTGCATTAACATACAATTGTTCCGGTGACTGACCTTCACGGCTTCTCTGTACACCTTTTAACAGATCCACAGGCAGTAAACGATCTTTGTATTTAATAATGGCAGCAGGAATTACAATGCGCTGACTTTGTTCCTCTCCTTTTTTTGACTGTGCTACCAGAGTCATGGGCTGGATACCCATTTTGGCCAGAGAATCCAATATGCTGGCACGGCTGCTATCGTCGCCACCTGCAACTGGATCGACTAGCCGGTAGTTTATATTTCCATCAGCATACTCATTAAATTCCTGCAAAAGTGTTTCTGTACTATTCCGGAGTTTCCGCAATCCTGATTTCAGATTTCCTTCCAATAAAATATCAATATTCACCGGCTCATGTATGCGACCCAGCATATTTTTTACCGGCTTTGTGAGTGTATATCTTTTTTCGCTTGTCATGTCGTAACGGGCATTCACATGTGAAGCGATTATATTCAGTAAAATAATACCAAACAGGAGGTAAAGCCAACTGAATCTTGAATTAAATAGTTTCTGCATACCCGCTTATCTTTTAAACAGGTTATTCCTGGTAAGAGTTAAAAAAAATGCTATCACACTGATAAAATAAACCAGGTCACGGATTGTAATCACACCCCGGCTCATATTGCGATAATGAAAGTCAATGCCGATCATATCAATATAATAATCTGCTCCGGCAGGGAAGGTTGAGATCCTGCTAATGGCGTGAAATCCAGTATAAATTAAAAAGCAGGAGAAGCCGGCTGTTATGAATGCCACGATCGCATTCCCTGTAAAACTGCTGCAACAAAGGGATATGGAAGCAAATACCGCTGTCAGAAAAAATAATCCAATATATGAAGCCATGGTAGCACCCAGATCCATTCCTGTTTGTGCAGCGAGTTGCTGTACTGAGAAAAAATATATCCAGGTAGGAAGAAGAGCGATCAGTATTACGAAGAGCGCGGCCAGGTATTTCCCATTAACAATCTGCCAGTATGTTAGCGGTCTGGACTGAAGTATTTCAAATGTTCCGCTCCTGAATTCTTCAGAAAATGAACGCATGCTGATAGCTGGAATTAAAAGAAGAAGAACCCAGGGTGACAAATCGAAAAATTTTTCCAGGCTGGCATATCCGAAATCCAGGATACTGGTATCAGGAAAAACAAATAGCAGTAGGCCGGTCAGGAGTAAAAAAACGAAGATCGCAATATAACCTGTCAAACTGCTGAAAAACTGTCGGAATTCCTTTTTGCAAACGGCCCACATAGACGCGAAAATAAAGATATAATTGTTTGCAGCGTCTATGACAGTTAAAATCATATATTCGCCACCGCTTACCAAGCCTGTTGTATGGCAGGGCCTGATGTAAAAATACCACTGCTACTTGCTTAAAAATTCCCGCTGCGGCGGGAATTTTATTTATTACATTACCGGATATCGTTGAACGTTAATCGTGGATCGATTGATGATATGCGATTTATGATTGACGATTAAAATATGGGAATGCTTTAGATTTAAGCTTAATCAATTCCTTTAATTAACTGTCTTGTTATCATTTGATCACCATACAGTACCTGCAGTACATACATACCCATTTGTAATCCGGAAGGTTCATTCATTTCAATATGATTAATTCCTTTGTAAGCTGTCTGATGAGTGCTCATCAGTCTTCTTCCATATGCATCAAATAAACTTAACTGGATGCTATTATCATCCGGAACAGTCATATTGAATGAAATTGAATGATTAAATGGATTAACCAGTCCGGAAATATTCAGAGCAATTACATTCGTACTCAGCAGAATGACATTACTATAATTGTGATATTCATTATCAATGATCTCAATCCGGTAAAAGACATCTCCTGAAACAGGCACCACATCATTATAAACATAACTGTTACCCATACCCGGAGAAGCGGTTCCTGAAACCGTAGCCACGGTATGAAAATGCGCTCCCGCATCATCACTTCTTTCCACGACATATACAATATTTCCCGTTTCATCCTGACTTACCCACTGGATACGCGCCAAGCCACCATCCTGTAACAGACCTCTTACTGAAATCTGTGTAGGAAGTGTAACCAGACAGTTTACCGTACGGACAATTTTGGGAGAAGAAGTAATAAAATTGCAGCCGGAATTTGAAAGATTGCCCGGAGTCGATGCAACGGTTAGCCGGTAAATTAAAGTAGTGTCTACATTGTTCAGACGGAAATAGCGGGTAACTGTATATTCATAAAGACCGGTCAGAGAATTATAGGCAGGAGTAGCCGAACCCGAAGGAAGATTTCCTACGGTATCCGTACCGGGAGAAGTCCAGGTAGCTCCGTTATCAGTACTTTTCTGCAATAACCATTCTGTATAATTCGGGAAAAACGCACTTACTTTAAAACGTACGGTATCGTCAGATCCGCGGCATAGCGTATCAGGTTTATTTGGTGTAAGTGAAATGGTCGGTGTGCAGGAAGCCACAGCAATATCATCCAGCGCCCAGTCATTACCACCACCACCCGGGG
The DNA here is from genome assembly GCA_035485835.1 of Puia sp. Taxonomy (GTDB): domain Bacteria; phylum Bacteroidota; class Bacteroidia; order Chitinophagales; family Chitinophagaceae; genus Puia. The sequence continues at coordinate 13,997 of DATHNR010000321.1, read as the reverse complement.
CATTATTACGCACATAAATAATCATACTCGTTTGAGTAGGGCCGGTCAAATAAGTAAATCCTTTTTGTATCCATTGTCCGGTATATGGCATATCACCTGTTGTGTAATAGTCATAACCGTTCACATTAAAGGTCAGATTGGGATGCACACCTGATGAGTCGGCTGGACCTGTCGGAATATATCCTGTATTACCGGGACCCTTCCCATTGGAGTCACAGGCACAAAGCGAACAGATATTTCTGAACCATGCGGAATACTGATAATAAGTATTAGGACATAGATTATTTATTGTATCCAGAAAAGTGATACCAGGTTTATAAGATGAATTAATCACGGCCATGTAACCTCCCGTACTATTTACGGTATCCGTAGCCGGATTACCAAGTAAAGGGTTCAAAGCACCAGTATGGTCACCTATGATGTCCCAGACACCAAAAACCCGATGCGAATATGTAAATCCGGTGATATTCGGATCTGGTTTAGCCCAGGCATTTGATGTAGTGTAACCCGCGGCGCCAGTACTTGTGTTATTTGAAATACAATAGTAATAGTCATTAGGGGTATTAGGACCAAATACATTATACGTATAGTTGTTTGAAATTTTTGATGAGGCCACCCTGTTTTTCGCTTTACCCGAACCAAACGTACCTCCAAATTCGGAGGTAATCGTATTATTTGAGGAATTCGGGCAAATACCCAGGTTCTTGAAAATCATTACTGAGTCAACCGGGAAAGTTATGGAAGTAATAGATGCACCGAATGGGTAATAAGAAATAGTTCCTCCCCCCAGGTTCACCTGGGAACCATAGGCACCCGTTACCTGAACGCGATATGAAGCAACCATGATACAGGTAGCACCAAAAAAGGAAGGTTTATCATTGTATGTTATACGACCTCTTCTTGTCGCTGTGGCTGTCGGAGCATTTTTAAATCCAAGGTTAATTCTAACGTTGGTTCCGCCTGTAATGCCACCGGCGTCATCGCCATTTATATCAGTAAAGGTCTTGTAAACATGACCTTCATTGGTTAATATGGCCAGGGATCCGGCTATATAACTGGTATTGGCAGGAATAATATCGAAATAGGCGCAACTGTCAACATAGTCATTCGCCACACTTCCGCCCACAACAAAAGTTGCCCTCACTTCAAGAATATCACCGGGTTCAATGGTACCACCGGTGGCTCCTTTAGTCAGGTTAACATAACTTTTACCATAGTCGATTTTAAGCTGGGACTTGGCCGGAAGGGCACAAATAGCGGACAAAAAGGAGCTGATTATTATCCGCGAAAATAGTATTCTACGTGTATAGGTTTTCATTTGGTTCGGACTTTTCTGAGTGACTGTTCACCAGAATCGGATTAGACTGCTATAAAAGTAGCAACCGATCAAACCAAATCAAATAGTAAATGTACTTCGTAAAGTTAAGCAGCTGGTTATCAGCGTATAATATTGGGAACTACTGTCTAAAGGTTTTACCTTAGTAAAATTAAAATGCTGATAATTAATCTTTTATGTAATAAGCTCCTGAAGAAATATTTTCGATTATTTGATCTTTTTCGACGGTGAAAAGATCGATAAATGCGTTTGACGATTCTCACACTCTCACACTTCTACGGTAGTTATACCGCAAAACTTTCCCCACAGGCGCAGGTCCTGCTGGCATTGGGGTTATTAAAATAAAATCCTTTGCCATTCAATCCTTCTGAAAATTCGAGGGTTGTATTAACCAGATATAAAAAACTTTTCAAGTCCGTGACCACTTTTACCCCATTGTCCTCAAATTCCTGATCCATTGGTTTCTTCTGGTTGTCGAAATCCATTTTGTAACTAAGACCCGAGCAACCACCTCCAATAACTGAAACACGCAGGAATAAACCTGATTTATCTGAAATCGGAGACTCTTCCATCAGTTTCTGGACTTTTTCCTTTGCTTTATCTGAAACGAAAATCATATCATTATTTTTTTAACACTATCAAAGTTACCCTTTTAAGGCCTAAAGCTTAAAGCTCAACGCCGAAAGCCAATTAATTGATATAATGTCTAAGAATATAACGTAAGTAACGTTGAATAGTTTTTGGTTTAAATTGTAAGAGAAATTTAATAATTACATCAACCCTGGCCTGAAGCCTTCGGCTTTAAGACTTGAGCTTAAAATTTAAAATGCACAAACTTGAACATATCGGGATTGCAGTAAAAAGTTTATCCTTTTCCATACCCCTGTTCGAATCCCTGCTCAATACAAATTGTTATAAAAAAGAAGAAGTGGAATCAGAAGGGGTCGTTACCGCTTTTTTTTCTTTGGGCGATCACAAAATAGAGTTACTGGAAAGTACGGATCCTGATGGCATTATAGAAAACTATATAAAAAAAAGAGGCGAGGGTATTCATCACATCGCATTTACAGTAAACGATATTGAGGCTGAAATGAAAAGGCTGACTGAAGCCGGTTTTGTATTGCTGAATGATAAACCAAGGTCAGGGGCAGATAATAAACTGGTTTGTTTTTTACATCCGGCAAAGACCAACAGTGTATTGATAGAACTATGTATGGAGAAACCGTAGAATCGAAGAAAACCCTTTTCATTAAACGGACTACTGCCTAATCAACGAATTGTTTTTATCGAGGGGACAAAAGAACGGGGAATTATTCTTCAGGTTCCATTTTATTTAATCCCAGTTTTTCCATAGCGAGCTGCGCAGCAATCTGGCTCGCGTCTTTTTTATTGTAAGCCCTTCCCTGGGAGATAAGTTCGCCATTTACCACAGCCCCCACTGTAAAAAGGCGTCGGCCTCCTTCCATATGTTCATCAAGCGTTTCAAATTCCAGGTTCTTTCCATTTTTATTCGCCCAACCGTATAATTTATTTTTGTGATTTATCTCCAGGTTTTCAAGGTCCTCCATAAACAGGTATGGTTGTATGATTCTCTCCATCACCCATTGTCTTGTTTTGTCATATCCCTTATCAAGATAAATAGCGCCCACAACTGCTTCCAGGGTATTACCAAAAATCTGGCTCATCTTCAGAGATCCGTCGAATTTATTGAAATAGGAAATTTTGCGAAGACCCATTTTAACTGCAATATCATTTAGCTGAACGCGATTCACCATTTTACTCCGCATTTCAGTGAGAAAACCTTCTTCTTTATAAGGATATTTTTTAAAAAGAAAATCCGCGATGATGGCACTGAGAATCGCGTCTCCGAGATACTCAAGTCTTTCATTATTCTGGTCGGAGCTTTCCTTTACCGAGCGGTGGGTAAGTGCAGTTTTATATAATACTGCATTGCCGGGAACAAAGCCCAATACATTCCGCAACTGTTTGCGAAAAGAAACGATGGAAGAGTCAGTTTTAAAAATCTTGTCTAAGAATCCCACAACACTAAAATAAGGTAATTCAAGGAAAGTATGGGAGTATGGGAGTATGGGAGTATGGAACTTGAAATTTGCAACTTGTTTTACAAACTATATTAAAATAATGTAGATCAATGTTTAAAATATCAAGTTCCATACTCCCATACTCCCATACTCCCATACTTGTTCTAATTCTTATATTTCTTCACAATCACACAGGCGTTATGTCCACCGAATCCAAACGTGTTGCTGAGTGCAGCATTAACAATTCTCTTTTGTGGTTTGTGGAAAGTAAAATTTAGGCGGGGATCGAGTTCGGGATCATCTTCGAAATGATTGATGGTAGGAGGAACGATATCATGAACCACGCTCATGATGCATGCAATGGCTTCAACAACACCCGCTGCTCCCAGGCAGTGTCCTGTCATTGATTTGGTTGAACTGATATTTGTTCTGAAAGCATATTCTCCGAATACGTCCATAATGGCTTTCACTTCAGAAACATCGCCGAGTGGGGTAGAAGTCCCATGTGTATTTATATAATCCACATCGGCTCCTGTCATACCTGCATCGCGCAGCGCAGCATTCATTACATTTTTAGCACCTCTTCCATCAGGATGCGGCGCAGTAATATGATGGGCATCTCCGGTAGCCCCCGCGCCTGCTATTTCACAATAAATTCTTGCGCCCCTATTCCTTGCATGTTCGAGTTCTTCCAGTATTACGGCACCTGCTCCTTCTCCGATTACAAAACCATCACGACCCTTGTCATAGGGGCGGCTTGCAGTTTTGGGACTCTCATTCCTTTCACTCAACGCCTTCATGGCATTGAATCCTCCAACGCCAGCTTCAGTAATCACACTTTCAGATCCGCCTGTAAGAATAATATCTGCAACTCCAAGCCGGATCAGATTATAAGATTCCATCAATGCATTGGTGGAAGAAGCACAGGCGCTAACCACAGCAAAATTGGGCCCACGGAAACCATGGCGGATGGAAATATGCCCCGCTGCAATATCGAGGATCATTTTTGGAATGAAAAAAGGATTGTAACGCGGAACACCATCGCTTTTGGCAAAATTCCCAACTTCTTCCTGGAAAGTATTGATACCACCGATACCGCTCGCAAATACAACACCAACGCGGTCGCTGTCAACATTGTCATTCGTAATACCTGCATCTGCAACGGCCTGATCGCTTGCACCAAGTGCTGTTTGCGCGAATCGGTCAAGCTTACGCGCTTCTTTTTTATCAAGGAAACTGAGCGGATCGAAATTTTTCAGCTCGCAGGCAAAACGGGTCTTGAATTTTGAAGCATCAAACAGGGTTATTAAATCCGCACCGGAAACGCCGTTCAACAGGTTTTCCCAATAATCCCGGAGATTATTTCCAATGGGGGTAAGTGCCCCAATACCTGTTACAACAACTCTTTTAAGTTCCATTTTTCCAATTGCGCATAAAATAAATAATGTGATAAATCCGCTTTCTTGGCCCCGGGGCTTTCGAAAAGCGGATCAACGAAGAATAGCGCAGCACAAGAAACTTCTTATTTGGCGTGTTCTTCCAGGTATCCAATAGCCTGACCAACAGTCGTTATTGTCTCTGCCTGTTCATCGGGAATTGAAATATTGAATTCCTTTTCGAACTCCATAATCAATTCAACCGTGTCAAGTGAATCGGCGCCCAGATCGTTCGTAAAAGATGCCTCGTTTGTTACTTCAGCTTCTTCTACTCCTAACTTATCCACTATAATTTTTTTGACTCGTGTTGCGATGTCTGACATTTTTGTAATTTTTAGTTTCGGCTGCAAAAATATAATTTTTGACTTAAACACAGTCAACAAGCTATTTCAATTTTATTTTTTGATTTGGAATATATACCGGAATTTGCGATTTCCGCTGCTCATATCACAAAATCAACCCCACAGGCATGGCCCTCAAGCAGATAGACTACGGAACACCAGAATACGATACGATGTTGCGTTTGCGCTATGATCTCCTGAGAAAGCCGCTGGGACTGAGTTTCGACCCAAAAGAACTCGAAAAAGAGAAGGATGATGTGCTTATCGGAGCCTTTGAAGACGAAAAGATGCTGGGTTGCTGCCTTCTCACCCGTATAGACTCTAAAACCCTCAGGCTCCGCCAGATGGCTGTATACAACAATCTTCAGGGTAAGGGAGTCGGGCGTGCTTTAATGATTTTTGCTGAAAACATCGCCCGGGATATGGGATATGAGATCCTCATGATGCACGCACGAGTTACCGCAATTGGCTTCTATGAAAAATTAGGATATGTAAAAAAAGACGGCCAGTTCATTGAAATTACCATTCCTCATGTGATCATGGAAAAGCGACTTCGATAACGCTGAACGCTGAACGCTGAACGCTTAACGCTTAACGATTCACCCTCACACTCTCACACTCTCACACTCTCACACTTTCTTCCATCACAACCGCTCCATGCATCCGCTGAATAAATTCAAGCAATTTTTTCATTGAACCCATTTCATTAATTACCAGCATAAACAATTTTCCATTCTGTCGCAGCCTTGCTTGTTTTGTCTGTTTCTGAATGTAATCAAGTATGTTCTTAAAAATCTCAGACTCGAAATATTTCGAATCAGGTTTATTTGTAAAATAAAATTTAACCTGCCCGTTTTTGAAAATTAGTTTTTCAAATCCCAGTTCAACTGAAATCCTTCTGATTCTTACAGTATCAAATAAATCATTCACTTCATCCGGCACCGGACCAAATCTGTCTTCCATTTCCTTATGAAAATCCCTGAGCTCTTCTTCGGTTTCGCAGTTGTCAAGACGCGTATATAATGATAATCTTTCCGTAATACTTTCGACATATAAATCCGGAATGAGAATTTCCAGGTCAGTGTCAATAGTGCAATCTGCAACTTCCTGTTCCTGTTTTGCAATTTCATCTTTGAACAAATCCTTAAAGGATGTTCGCTTTAGTTCCCGGATGGCTTCATCCAAAATTTTCTGATATGTTTCAAAACCCATTTCTACCATAAAGCCACTTTGTTCTCCACCCAGCATATTGCCCGCTCCCCGGATATCAAGATCCCGCATCGCAATCTGGAATCCGCTGCCCAAATCACTGTGTTGTTCCAGGGTCTGCAACCTTTTGCGCGCATCAGAAGGCAGCGTAGCAAGCGATGGCGCCAGCAGATAACAAAATGCTTTTTTATTACTTCGCCCGACACGTCCCCTCAGCTGATGTAAATCACTCAGGCCAAACTGATGGGCATTCTGAACAATTATTGTATTGACATTTGGAATGTCTACACCGCTTTCTACTATATTGGTGCACACGAGTACGTCATATTTACGGTCTATGAAATTCAGTATTCTTTCTTCCAGTTCATGACCTTCCATTTGTCCGTGTGCGTATCCTATGCTGAGATCAGGGCATAGTTCCTGTAGTAGCAGGGTCATTTCTTTCAGGCCCTGTATCCTGTTGAAAATATAGAATACCTGACCACCGCGTTCCACTTCATAATAAATTGCATCCCGAATAAAATCCTCATTGAATATTTGCAATTCAGTCTGGATTGGCTGCCGGTTAGGTGGTGGTGTATTCATGATACTCAAATCCCGGGCTCCCATCAGGCTGAATTGCAGGGTTCGCGGAATTGGTGTGGCGGTAAGCGTAAGACAGTCGAGATTAGTCTTAAGTGTTTTTATTTTTTCTTTATGTCCCACTCCAAATTTTTGTTCCTCATCGATCACCAATAATCCCAGGTCCTTAAATTTTACTTCTTTACCCAGTATGGAATGGGTGCCAATGATAATATCTATTTTTCCCTCTTCAAGTTTTTTATATGTATCTTTTTTTTCTTTAGCCGATTTGAAACGGTTTATATAATCTACGGTCACGGGAAAATCTTTCAGTCTTTCTCCAAATGTTTTATAGTGCTGGAATGCAAGTATGGTTGTGGGCACAAGCACTGCAGCCTGTTTACCATCAATACACGCTTTAAATGCCGCACGGATCGCTACTTCAGTTTTACCAAATCCCACATCACCGCATACCAGGCGGTCCATCGGTGAAGAAGATTCCATATCTTTTTTCACATCAGCAGTTGCTTTGCTCTGATCAGGCGTGTCTTCATAAATGAAAGAAGCTTCCAGTTCCGTCTGCATATATGTATCGGGAGAAAAAGCGAATCCTTCCTGAGCCTTTCGGGCCGCATATAATTTGATCAGATCAAAGGCAATTTCTTTTACACGTGTTTTTGTTTTCTCCTTTAGTTTCTGCCATGCATCACTTCCCAGCTTGCTCATCTTCGGAATACTTCCGTCCTTGCCTGTATATTTCGAAATTTTATGCAGGGAATTAATATTTACATACAGGATGTCGTTATCCTTGTAAAATATCCTCACTGCTTCCTGCAAGTGTCCGTTCACTTCTATTTTCTGAAGACCACTGAAGACACCTACACCATGATCTATATGCGTGACATAATCTCCCGGTTGAAGCTCGCGGAGCGTACGCAGGGTGATGGCCTTACTTTTATTATAAGCTTGTTTTATCTTATACTTATGATAACGCTGGAAGATTTCGTGGTCTGTATAACAAACCACTTTCAGATCCTCATCTATAAACCCCTCGTGAATCGAAGTGGCCACAGGGGTGAATTGAATACCGGATTTCAGATCTTCAAAAATCGAATGCAATCTTTCGAGCTGTCTGGGGTTATCAGCAAAAAGATAAATGCCAAATTTTTTCGACTCCCAGTTCTCAAGATCCGTTATCAGCCTTTCAAAACGCCTGTTAAAAGCCGGCTGTGGACGGGTATGAAACTCGATAGTGAAAATCCCTGGCCTTTGCACGGGGCCGAATTCAACGAGGTGCCTGCTTTTTGAAAATTCTTCGATCTCATGTGCCCGGATGAAATCTTCTGACGAAACATCTTTTACAGCTAAACCATCATTTGTTTCAATCTCTTTTGCGCCTCCTGATTTGAGGAACTCCTCCAGATCATTTTCGAGTATCGATATTTTTTCACGGATGAAGCTCCGGTCATGCATCCAGATAACCGTATTTTCGGGAAGAAATTCAAAGAGAGAAACTTTTTTCTCATCTGAAAAATGAGTTTCAATATTTGGTATGATATTTACCTGGAGCAGGCGTCTTTCACTGAGCTGTGATTCAGGATCGAATATGCGGATGGAATCTACTTCATTCCCAAATAATTCAATACGATAAGGTTTTTCATTTCCGAAAGAATATATATCAAGGATGCCGCCCCGCAAAGCAAACTGACCCGGCTCATAAACAAAATCAGTTCTTTCAAATCCGTAACCTACCAGGGTCTCCATCAATTCAATGGGTTGAATCGTTTCGCCTGACTTCAAACGAATCATATTGCCGGCCAGTGTTTCGGGCAGTACTACTTTTTCAAACAGGGCTTCGGGATAAGTGACAATAATTTTTTTATTTCCACCACCGCTCCATCGGGTAAGAGCTTCTGTCCGCAGCATCACATGACTGCTGTTAAGTTCCTGCCAGGTTTTGTTATTTTTAAAGGAAGAAGGAAAATAAAAGATATCAAGAGCTTTTGTCAGATTTTCCAGAGAATTGTGGAAATAAGCGGATGTTTCCGCATCTTCAAAAACCACCACATGGTTAAGCTGGCTGCTGGCCTCAAGATTGAAAATAGTAGCAATTACAAAAGCAGGTGAAGAACCCTGGAGGTTTTTAAGCAATAAATGCTGGGGCTGGGACATAGTGAGCTTGTCCGCCAGCTGAAAAAGGCGGGATGAATGCTCGTACTTATTCAGTAAACCCTCATTGCTCATTCCGTTTTGCAAAGATACTAAGGAAGTATGGGAGTATGGGAGTATGGGAGTATGGGAATTAATTTTGTGAATAGTGTTTCGTTGGTTTTTGATGAAATCCTCACTCCCATACTCCCATACTCCCATACTCCCATATTTTCAGTAGACCGCATCATAATCAATGTTTACATTCACCTGAGTTACTTTGCGGGAAACGACCTTGACCGGGGCAATATGGTTGTCGCCATCAAAATTATTCGCATAGTACAAAGCATCCTTTTTGGTAAAAAGTGAGTATTCTCCTGGAGGCAGGGATGCGAAGAAATATCCATTTTCGTTCGATGTCACAGTCTGAACCAGCCTGGTGCGGATGCTGCTGTAAAAAGCTGATTCCCCCTGTTTGGTCACCTGGCTTAAACTGGTGAGTTCATAGATGTATAAAACGGCTTTTATCCCCTTTGGAGGACTTAGTTTTGCATCGGGAGAAGGCATCCGGTTTCCGGTAATCCTGAATATATATCCTTCGAGACCGGTTTTTTTACCCTGACTATAAGCAGAAGTCAGCAAAATGAGCAGACTGAAAGCCAACAGCAGTATCGTTTTTTTTTGAAGCATCGTCAAAGCACAATCAGGGTAAGTTATACCAAAAATGACTGTGCTTGTTAAAAATGTGTAATTTTAAAGGCTCTTTATCATTTAAGAAAATACATGATACTCAAGAAATTTGTACCCCTGTTCCTGGTAGTTTTAGCCCTTTTTTCAACAGCCCGCTCACAGGTCATAACCAACACAGCAGCCCTTAGGAATGGAGCACTTCATGCCCAGATCCAATACCAGGAAATGAGTTCCAGGCTGGCAAGTCTGGCAAAACAAAGAGGATGGCCGCTTACTATCAAGCTAAAGAGGGGGAATCTGGCTGTTTTATATGGCCTGAGCCCATTGGGTCTGCCACTGTATGTTTCAACTAACGACAATATTATTTCTGCAGCAACTATCGGAACAAATCAGTTATGGCCTGGTGGAAGTACTGGTCTGAATCTCACGGGATCCACACCGGCAATGAAAGGTAAAATTGCTTTATGGGATGGCGGTCGTGTTTTACTGACTCACCAGGAACTTAACGGCAGGGTTGTACAGGTGGATAATTCTCCAGTCCTTAACGATCATTCAACACATGTATCAGGTACCCTGATCGCTTCCGGAGTTAATCCGGTGGCCAAGGGAATGTCCAACGGAGCCCAGCAACTTGAGGCCTATGATTATAATAATCACCTCACTGAAATGTATGCTGCTTCACCAAACCTGCTGATTTCCAACCATTCCTATGGAACTCTTGCCGGCTGGAATTTTGATACGGATAATAATCAATGGCAGTGGCTTGGGAATCCGGGAGATACTGTGGATTATAAATTCGGTTATTATGATGATGTGACCCAGGTATGGGATTCCATTGCCTATAATGCGCCCTATTACCTGATAGTGAAATCAGCAGGCAACAACCGCGATGTTAATGGTCCTGCTGTAGGGCAGCCTTATTACCGGTACAATACAGCGGGCAATCTCGTACCTGCCGGAAACCGTCCGGCCGGTATTAGTAACAATGATGGGTATGATATCATTCCCACTTATGGAGTTGCTAAAAATATTATTTGTGTAGGCGCCGTATATCCCATCCCCGGAGGTTATAACTCTCCTGCCGATGTAGTAATGGCCGAATTCAGCAGCTGGGGGCCAACAGATGACGGGCGTATAAAACCTGACCTGGTGGCCGACGGCATAAACGTCCTCTCTTCAATCAGTACTTCAAATAATGCTTATGCTATTTATAGCGGGACTTCCATGTCTTCCCCCGCGACAGCCGGTTCAGGCTTCCTGCTACAGGAATACTATTACAGGCTTCACAATATTTTTATGAGATCAGCCACACTGAAAGGCATTCTCATCCACACCGCTGATGAAGCTGGTCCGGCAGACGGACCTGATTATCAGTTTGGATGGGGTCTGATTGATATGCCAAAGGCTGCTTCGGTCATCACATCCAACAACACTGATCAGCTGATCCAGGAAAATATACTTTCGGATACAGCTGCTTCATATACAATTCCAGTAAACGCGTCCGGAAAAGGACCCCTTACTGCAACCATATGCTGGACGGATCCTGCCGCTACTGTTGATGAAGTAAATGTCCTCAATAACCCCGCCCGCAAGCTGGTAAATGACCTGGATTTGCGTGTGACAGGTAACGGCAATACTTACATGCCCTGGACCCTGAACAGACTAAGTCCCGGAAGTCCGGCAACTCACGGAGACGATAGCCTGAACAACGTTGAAAAAATTCTAATTCCCGCAACAGTACCGGGTAAACCCTATACGATTTCTGTAACACATAAAGGAACCCTGAAGAATGGATCGCAGGCATATTCATTGATCGTAAGCGGCGTTGGAATTTCCCCTTATTGTAATTCAGGGCCTGCCAGCAGCGCCGGTACCAGGATCGATGAATTAAGTATCAGTAATCTTGATCTTGTTAATCCAACCGGTTGTACGACCTACACCGATAATACAAACCATATAATTACACTTCAGTCCAGTCAAACCGTTCCCTTTACCATAAAACTCAGCAGCTGCGATGCCACAACAGTTTCCAGAGTCGTTAAAATTTATATTGATTATAAAAACGATGGAACATTTACTGATCCGGGAGATGAAGTGGCGGGAAGTGCAGTTTTAAGCGGAGGAAACAATATTACATTTAACGGAAACATTTCAGTTCCCAGTGGTATGACGGTTGGCTATAGTACCAGGATGCGAATAGTAGCAGAAGAAACAACGGATACCAGTACCATTCAACCATGTGGAAGTTATGGAAATGGAGAAACGCAGGATTATACTGTAACTTTTGCAGCACTTACTAATGACGTCAGCGTTAATACCGTTGTAGATCCATTGCAGGGATCCTGCCAGACAGACACCCAAAGAGTTTCTGTAAGAATAAAAAATTCAGGTACAGCTCCGCAGGTTAACGTTCCCATTTTTCTTAAAGTGATTTCAGGAAATACAGTACTTGCGAATTCCACCACAATTTACCCTGATACAGTTCCGGCACTGAGTTCAGTAATTTATACCTTTCAGGCACCCTATACGTCTACTGCAGGTACAACTTATATCATTCAGGCAGGAACTTCTCTTCCGGGCGACCAGGATACGGCCAATGATAAAATATCAGATACGCTCACGATTAGTTCGGGATCAGAAAAGATTACCGGAGAAGCCGAAATATGCAGTACCACAAATCCGATGGCCGGACTAAAAGCAAATTTGACCGACAGCACCGATGCTGTACTCTGGTTTGACAGTCCGACGGCAACTACCCCCATCGCATCCGGATACCAGGCAACCACTACCGATATTCCATCAAATAAAACATATTATCTGGGTCTGAATGAACTCAGCGGGTCAATCGGACCAAAGACCAAGAATGATTTCGCCGATGGAGGTTATAATTATTTCCAGGGAAACTTCATCAGATTTCATAATGATGTACCGATTACGATTGCAACATCGAGATTATATGTGGGAGCCGCAGGAACGGTTGACTTTATAGTGGCGGATCTTGCAGACTACGATTCCTGCACGGGATCATTCAGTTATTTCCCCATTTCCGATAATACCATCAATGTTTATCCGACAACCACAACTCCATCGAGAGTCCCTTCAAGTATCAATTCACCCAATGACACAGGCGCGGTTTACCTGTTAAATCTTGCTGTACCAACACCGGGCGACCACATACTGATCGTAGTTGCGGGAGACAGTGCTTTTTTATATAGAAGTAATAATCTTACCACTAATCCATACCCGGTAGGAATTCCGGGTGTATTTACTATAACAGGAAATAGTGCCATCGATGTGTCAAATTGTAAAGACACAACATTCTACCAGAAATATTATTATTTCCTGTATGATACAAGAATTACACTGACCAAATGCGCCTCTCCCCGAGTGGCGGTTGTTGCCACCACGCCTTCTCCGGTCGTTATTTCGCGGGTTGGAAATCTTCTGACCAGTAATTATGCGTCCGGAAACCAATGGTATTACCATGACTCGCTGATCGTAGGAGCAACAGGGCAAGCCGATACTCTTCATGCCCCCGGAAATTATAAAGATGTTGTGACTGATAGTGTTGGATGTTCACTCGTATCTAACGAGTACATATATACGCCTGGAAATGATATCGGCCTCGCCGTAACTCCAAATCCGAATAATGGGGTATTCACAGTTCAATTCTATCTTACTGCAATGGCCAATGCCGATTATCGCATTATGGATATAAACGGCCAGTTACTTTATCAGTCCAATAACCCGAATTTCGTGGGAGCATACAGCAAAACAATCAGCCTGGGTGCCGTCAGTGCAGGAATGTATGTATTTCAAATGGAAGTCGGAAGTAAAAAGTATGTGCAGAAAATAATGGTGTATTAACCACGCCCTGGCGTGGTTAATGCTTAAGGCTTAAAGCGTAAAGCCTAAAGCAATTATTAATTGTTAATTGTAAATTGTTAATGAATTCGAATACATCAGAATTCACAATCGATAATTAAAAATCAATAATTAATAATTAAATGGCCCAGCCCTGGCAGACCGGAAAAGTTATTCGCATTGAAAATGCTACAGCATTTACCCGCCGTTTTTGGATTGAACTTGTTTCAGGAGAACCCTTTCACTTTGAACCCGGACAATTTGTAACACTGGACCTTCCCATTCACGAGAAGCCATCAAAACGCTGGCGCAGTTATTCCATTGCTTCCTGGCCAGACGGCAGCCCGGTCATAGAACTCGTAATCGTTTT